>JANQPK010000229.1 GCA_028289505.1 Cyclobacteriaceae bacterium | reverse complement strand
TAATAGATTCGACACTTTAATTGCAGGCCAAATGCAAGCTAGAGGGTATCAACTCAGCCATGATCCTGACCTGACCATTGAATACGAAATCAGTTCCGGTTTGAGTCAGAATACTCCCAATCAATTCCACAACCAGAATCCCTACAATTGGTACTTTCCTACTTATGATTATCGAGCGCGTCCGCAGGATGTTGAAGCCATGGTGGAGATTGAGATGATTGAGACCGATTCAAGAAAAACTGTCTGGACCGGCAGTGCAGATCTGATCTTAAGGCCTCGCCGTGATGATAATGTGGACAGAATTGAACAACATATATTGGAGATTTTCTCCCGGTTTGAATATTCAGCTAGGTAGTGGCAAGAGCAATAGTGTATAGCCCACTGTTGCTGTATGCTGTTGCTGTATGCTGATTCCGCCATTATGTCATGTAGACATTAACCCGTGCATTTGGTATACATTTTGCATTATTAGGTTGGAGATAAAGAGGAGAGGAAAAATGAATTTATTAAAGCATAGAAAAGCATTAAACAGCTTGCTGAAGCATGGGGACGTGCTGAATACATTGAATGGAGGGCATATACAGACCCACGTAAGCATAAAACAACATCAGAATGAATTTATAATTGTGATTAAAGCACCGACGATCAGTTCAGAGTATTACGATCTTACTCTTGACTTTCATCGTTTGAATATAAGCATTCATATACCCCATGAATACCCGGATGTAGCACTTTATCATCCTTTATTCGCTAGGTCGTTTAATTTACCCGGTTATGTGGATGTCGACCAGATTGTAGCAAACTATGAACCTGGGGAACTGCGGGTAATCCTACCTTTTAAAGAAATTGATCAGAATCAACGTAGAAAGATCAACATTCAGCATTTGTAAGGTACTAGGGGACTAGGGCACCAGGGGAATAAGGCACGAGGAAACTAGGGGGCTAAAGGACCAGGGAATTAGGCACTACCATACCAGAACTTATAACTTATATGAGCTGCACTTAGCGTTTCTTGAAGAAACCGTTCCCAGAAGAAAAGAAAAACCCATAAAACTTTGTTCGATTGAACTAGAACTAAAAACCAAACATTAAAATCTAAAAACTTAAATAATTACATTTGCGCATATCAAACCCTCCAGTATTCTCGTGATATGGTAATATTTTTTTCAGCTCCTGATAACACAATTTTCGCCGTTCAAATCTCTACCAATCTAACTACTCCAGACCTTGAGAAGCTGAGTTGGCTGTTTGGAGGTGCCGCAAGACTGGAAAATAGCTCAGTCTCTGGTTATTTCAAGGGACCCCGTAAGGAAATGGTTACACCCTGGAGTACCAACGCGGTGGAGATCACCCAGAATATGGGCATTTCAGGAATCATACGCATCGAAGAGTTTTTCAGGATCGATCCTGAAAACCAGGTAGATCCCATGCTGGAAGCTAAATACCAGAGTCTTGATCAAACCATCTTTACCATTGAAAAACAGCCAGAGTCGGTGGTGTTTATCCAAGATATTGCAGATTATAACCAAAGTGAAGGGTTGGCACTTAGTGAGGAAGAAGTCGAGTATTTGGAGGAAGTATGTAACCAGCTGGGACGCCGATTAACTGACAGTGAGGTTTTTGGGTTTTCTCAGGTTAACTCAGAGCATTGCCGACATAAGATTTTTAACGGTCAATTCATCATTGACGGTGTACCTCAGGAAAAATCGTTGTTTGAGTTGATCAAGCAGACATCAAAAACCAATCCACATAATCTGGTTTCAGCCTACAAAGATAATGTGGCTTTTATCAGGGGTCCCCAGATAGAACAATTTGCACCTAAAACCTCTCACCAACCGGACTACTTTACCACCAAAAAAATTGATACTGTAATATCATTAAAAGCGGAAACACATAATTTCCCCACTACTGTCGAACCGTTTAATGGTGCATCGACCGGGACCGGAGGAGAAATACGTGACCGTCTGGCTGGAGGCACTGCCAGTATTCCCTTGGCAGGTACTGCTGTATACATGACCCCTTACAGTCGTATAGGGGAATCAAACCCCTGGGAAGACCGTATCCCAGCTAGGAAATGGCGTTATCAAACCCCTTTAGATCTCTTGATTAAAGCTTCCAACGGAGCCAGCGACTTCGGCAATAAATTTGGACAACCGCTTATCTGCGGTAGTGTTTTGACTTTCGAACATGCTGAACAAGATCAAATCACCGGATACGATAAAGTAATTATGTTAGCCGGTGGTATCGGATTTGCCAACGCTGAACACAGTAAAAAGAATCATCCGGAAAAAGATGATCAGATTATTGTACTGGGAGGTGATAATTATCGTATCGGTATGGGTGGAGGTGCAGTAAGTTCAGTGGCTACCGGTGAATATGATCATAGCCTGGAACTAAATGCGGTTCAACGAGCCAATCCGGAGATGCAAAAAAGAGTAGCTAATGCCATTCGTGCCATGGCCGAAAGCGACTCCAATCCTATCGGTTCTATCCACGATCATGGGGCTGGCGGTCATTTGAATTGTCTTTCAGAACTGGTAGAAGATACCGGCGGCATTATTTTGATGAACAAGCTACCTGTTGGTGATCCAACCTTAAGTGCCAAAGAAATTGTAGGTAATGAAAGTCAGGAACGCATGGGACTGGTAATGAAACCATCAGATGTCTCATTATTACAAAATGTCGCCGAACGGGAACGGGCTCCCATATACCAAGTAGGAAGGATCACAGGAGATCATCATTTATGTTTTGAATCGACCTCTCCTCCAAACCCCATGGATATGGAGTTGAAACACCTGTTTGGCAGTTCTCCAAAAACCTTATTAAAAGATCAAACAGTTAAAAAAGAGTTTGCAGAGATTGTTTATGAACCGGAAAAAGTAGAGACCTACTTGTCCATGGTTATGGCATTGGAAAGTGTAGGATGTAAAGACTGGCTTACCAATAAGGTTGACCGCTCTGTTACCGGAAAGGTAGCCCTACAGCAAACTGCTGGGGTATTACAACTACCCTTGAATAATTTAGGAGTCACTGCGCTTGATTACTTGGGCCGCAAAGGAGTAGCTACCTCCATTGGTCACGCTCCGGCACCGGCATTGATAGATGCGGCTGCAGGTTCACGGCTGTCGATTGCAGAATCACTCACTAACCTGGTTTGGGCTCCATTGACTGAAGGACTGGATGCGGTTTCCCTAAGTGCAAATTGGATGTGGCCAGCCAAATCCGCTGGAGAAGATGCGCGCCTTTATGCGGCGGTAAGTGCTTTAAGTGAGATGGCCTGCGCTTTGGGTATCAATGTACCTACCGGCAAGGATAGTTTAAGCATGAAACAAAAATATCCCGATGGTACTACGGTTTTGGCTCCAGGAACTGTTATTGTGTCCACCTGTTCTGAAGTTAGCGATATCACTAAAGTGATAACGCCGGAGCTTAAGCCCATTGAAGACTGCCAATTGCTCTACATCAAATTCTCCAAGCATCCACTGGTACTGGGCGGTAGCTGTTTAGGACAGGTATTGAGCCAGCTTGGTGGGGAAACACCAGATATCGATGATATAGAATATTTCAAAGGCTGTTTTACCGCTATCCAGCAGCTTATTTCAGAAGACCTAATACTGGCAGGACATGATGTTAGTGAGGGAGGACTGGGTACCGCCTTGATGGAAATGGCCTTCTCAACGCTAGATCTGGGGTTTTCTGTTAACCTGAGTGCCCTGGGATCGGACCCGGTCAAAGTATTATTCAGCGAAAATCCGGCGGTTGTCCTGCAAGTCTCAGAGATAATGCGAGTCACCTCATTGCTGCGGCAA
>JANQPK010000228.1 GCA_028289505.1 Cyclobacteriaceae bacterium | reverse complement strand
CCGGTTCCTGGAGCTACCGTAATCGTTCAAGGTACCACCACCGGTGCAGTTACTGACGTAATGGGTGAATTCATCATCAAAGACCTAAATCCCGGCACCTATCAGTTATTGGTTGCTTCAACTGGCCATGAACAAATCATTCGCCAAGTCAAAGTGACTAATGGGACCACCAGAATAGACTTTATATTAAATGAATCAATATCAGAACTGCAAGAGGTAGTGGTTCAGGGCAAATCCGAAGTAACCAGAATCTCACAAAGCCCCATCCAAGCAGCATCCATCGATATGGTAAGCTTACAGAGTGAAGCAGCAGATGTTATCACCGTATTAGACCGCACTGCCGGGGTTAGGGTAAGACAATCAGGAGGCCTGGGGAGTAATACCAATATCCAATTAAACGGTCTTTCAGGACGAGCAGTGAGACTTTACTTAGATGGTATACCCCTGGAATTGTATGGTGGAAGCATCGAGCTTAATAATATTCCTGTCAATAATGTAGAGCGGGTAGACATTTACAAAGGGGTTATGCCTATTGACATAGGTACCGATGCTTTAGCTGGGGGAGTTAATGTAATAAGCCGTAAGGTAGATTATGACTATTTGGATGCTTCGTACCAAGTTGGTTCTTTCAACACGCATATTGCCTCACTTACTACCTCTAAAAAACTGGGAGAGCATTTTGTCGCCTCACTGAGCAGTTTTTATAATTTTTCAGATAATAACTTTCGAATGAGGGTGGTTCAAAGAACTCCCGATTTCAAGGAGGAAGAAGTTGAAGTAGAACGTTTCCATAACGGACATAGGTCCTTCATGGTTAACGGTTCCATCAGTGTAGTGAATACTGAATGGGCTGACAGACTCACATACGGTGTAGCTTACAATGATCGTTTTGATGAATTTCAGCACGGTGCCAGACTTGGGAACAAGGCTGCTGGTGAGGCAAATATGGAAAGGGACGCCTTTATTCACAGCCTCAGGTACCAGAAAATTTTCGGCAACAAATTCGGTGTTGACTACTTTGGTAATTACTCGGTGGCCAATGAGATGGTAGATGATTCTACCATTAACGTCTATGACTGGTATGGCAATGTAACTGGAACAAACAATCAAGGTATGGAATTGCTTGCGCTTCCAACATTGCGAGAAGGAACAACCACTTCACAAGTACACCGTTTAAACCTATCCTATCAATTAAATCTGAATCACCAGATCAAACTAACCTCATATTACAGTGATCAGGAGGTAGTAGGGTCTGATCCGATTGGACCCAGGATCAATGAAATAGATCCTAATACCATTCCTTCAGATTTGATGAGGTCTATTAGTGGTCTTTCCTACGAATCGAAATGGTTTAATGCCAAATTTGAGACCATTCTATTTGGTAAATTCTATTACTACGATCAAAGTACTGCAGATTTTAGTCAATCCGGGGGTACTAATGTATTCCGTTATGAACAAAGTGGGGAGGAAACGGGATTTGGGTTCGGTACTAAATACTCCTTCACACAGGACTTCTTCATCAGGGCCAGTTTTGAACAAGCCATAAGAATTCCCACTAAGGATGAAGTGTTTGGGGATTTTTTAACCATCGCTCCGAATTTCTTTTTGGCACCTGAAGAAAGCAAAAACTTTAATCTGGGAGCATATTACAAACACAGTTTTGGTCAAGACCGTTTTATTTCTTTGGATGCTAGCTACTTTTTAAGAGATCAGACAAACCTTATAAGACTTCAAGCTGGTCGTAACGAAAATGATCCCGCAAAATACGTCAACGAAGAAGAGGCCAATGCCACTGGTGTTGAGCTTTCCTTGAAGGCGGCTCCAATTAAAGATCTGGAGTTTACCATTGATTTTACCTATCAGGATGTAGTAAAAGATGGTGAACGAAATGCCACCAATACCAACGGGATTGGCAATGCCATACCCAACATTCCAAGAACATTCTCAAACATGTCTGCCAGATACAGATTCAACAGTCCTTTAAACAACGACGATATATTAACCGCTTTTGCCTACTTCACTTATGTAGACGAATTCGACCTGATATTTCAAGGTAGTACCATAAACGAAGAGAATATTATTCCTACCCAGCAGCAATTGGACGTAGGAATCAGCTATGCTTTAGCCGATCCAGGCCTGACTTTTTCCTTTCAATGTAACAATCTAATGGATGAAGAAGTATTTGATTTTTATCGCATACCAAAGCCGGGACGAAATTTTAGTTTTAAAATAAGATACCTGTTTCTAAAATTATGAAAATACCATTTGTCAAATTAAATAAATTAGCTTGGGTGCTCGCCGGGGTGCTGGTCATCAATCTGGCCATTTCCAGTTGTTCTGATGATGACGATGCACCTGCAGCCAATCCGGTAGCTGGTTTCTCCTATACTGCAACTGAGTTGGAGGTAACTTTTACCAATAGCTCCACCGATGCCACCGGTTACAGTTGGGACTTTGGTGATGGCAATAGCAGTACTGTTGCCAGCCCGGTGCATACCTACGCAGAGGCTGGTACCTATAGTGTGATTCTAACCGCCTCCAACGGTAGTCTATCTGATCAAACTACTCAATCTATAATGGTTGAATTAGATCCTGAAAATGTACGATTAAATACTGGTTATGTGGTGGTAGCTACCACCGAAGAAGGCACCTGGTTTGCCCAGTATTTTGAAGAACTACCTAGTGGTTCAATTGATATCACCCAGGGTACCGCATTCCAGTCTTTCTTCCCATTGTCGACACTAAATGGCGCACTTTATATGACCCGAACTGATGGATCTTCCGGATTCGCCAAAATAGGAGTTAACGGTAATTTTGAATTTGTAGAAGACGGCATCATTGCTACCGTTAGTCCCGAATCATTCTCCTTAAGAGTTAGAGATACGGATTTCGGTGTTTTTCACGATCGAAGCGATCCCAATCTGATCAATACCTTTAACCCCACCACCATGGAGGTAACTGGAAGCATAGATATGACTGCCGCTAATGCGATTGCAGCTGATCCAGTACGTTATCAAACCTATATTTTCAGGGGAGATAATGAGATATTTGTTCCTACCAGGCTAGAGGCTGGTGGAAATGTACCCGATGTCCAATTACCCAAAATAGACATCGCAGCAGGCAGCGTCACCGAGGTGGCGCGATTTGAAGACGCTGGTGACCTGGTGGTGTTCAACCGATTTGGCCAGAGATATATTGATGAGACCGGGAATCTTTACTTTTATCACGGTGGGAATATTGGGGTGCCCACCATTTCTGGGGCGGTGCTTAAGATTCCAACTGGTACTGATGATTATGATTCAGATTACAATTTTGCTATTCCTGAAGTAAATAATCCAGCACTCACCGGACAAGGCACCTTTCTTTCTACTTTTTATTACTATCAGAACGATATCGGCTATGCACTGATAAACGAAGCCTTAGATCAACGAATTATTGATCTGGTTACTGAAAGAGGGGGACCTCAGAATTTGACTGACGAGGATTTTGATCAGATCATTTTCTGGTTGTTTACCTCACCCACAGGGGCCTGGGTAGAAGTGAATCTGGTAACGGAATCTGTAACTAAAATAAATGGTTTGCCTGCATTGTCTCCTTTTGACGCTTCCAATATGACCTTTGTGGGTGGCACTCCCCATTTTGCAGTAGCTAATCCCAGTGTAAATGCTTTCTTCAAACTTGATGAAGCTACTGGTGATGCAGTTAAGTTATTTGATGTCACTGGCGCCAATATCGCAGGGGTCTTCGATCTTTCGATTGATGAATAAAACGATATAAGTTCAAATGGCACTTACTCTTCTCATATTAGCGTCCATTCTGTTCTACAGCACTTCTCGGTACTTTCCGCTAGAACAGCTTAAGATGACAGGACAATTTAGAGCTATTGCCATATTAGTAGCTGCTGCCATTTGCTTTATGTCCCTTTATTTATTTTCGATTAGCTATGATTTGACCACCGCATTGATGATCTGGATGATTGCTATTATGACTCTGTTATCTTCGGTGGTTTTATCGGTTAAACTGTATCCTAAAAGTATTTGGGCCTGGGGTACGATATCCATGTTTATTGTAATCCTTGATGTACTCTAAGTATGCCGGCTAACTCTAAGTATTTTTCATCTGGATGGACATGTTTTAGTAAATTGATGGCAGCCATTTTGGGCAGCTACTTGGCCACCATGTTGGTACATATTGCTATTGCTAAGCATGTGCTTGATGACACACCCGTACTGATGACCTCCGCCTACAGTGCCTTTATCTGTTGGACTGGTCTGATGGTGATGGTATTTTTCATAAAAAGAGCCTGGGTTTCATGGATGCTGCTGGTTTCAATTTCTATAGCGTCTACCGCAGTAATTTTCTTGATATGAAATTGAAGGGATTGGGAAACCGGGCTTATAATGTTTTATTCCACACCCATACGGTTGCTGGGATTGTTATCAGTTTTGCACTCTTTGTGATTTTCTACGGAGGGGCATTTTCCCTGTTCAGGCATGAAATCGGACCTTGGGAAAATCATGAGATGAGACAGCCCAACCATCAGGAAATGACCATTGATCAGGCACTGAAGATAGTGGATGAGGAATATGACCTTAACTGGAGCGAGCAAACTAACGTGGCATTACCCACCGAAGAGAGGCCTGTATTCAGTGTCTACGGCGCAATCAACGATACGGACTCCACTACTGAGAGAATGGCGGCTTATGTCAATCCCTCGGATGGGAGGGTGCAGGATCTTAAAAAACCTCAGACCACAGTGTCAACAACCATCTATCACCTGCACTACTTTCGACAAATACCTGTAGTTGGATTGTATCTTTCGGGTCTAGTTGGTTTATTCTTCTTATTTGCTGTGATTACTGGAGTGCTTATTCACTGGCGTAATCTTTTAACCAAGTTTTTCGCCTTTATCAAAGAGGGCAAATGGAAATTAATCTGGACCAACGCCCATACCGTGTTGGGAATTATTGGACTGCCTTTTCAAGTAATTTACGCTGTAACCGGAGCCTTTTTTGGACTACTAACCCTGATTTTGCTGCCAACGGTATTCCTCTTATATGAGGGGGACTCAGAAAAGGTGTTTAACAAAATTCGTCCCGATGCTGCCATGGAATTGAGTGAAGACTCTCAACCTATGGACCATATAACCCTGGACCAAGCCTACCATAAGCTTAAATCGGAGTACCCGGATCATCAAATAACCAATGTACAGATCCGAAATTTCGGTAAAGAAGACGCTGTTGCGGTTTGGATCGTTGATGAAGCTGGCATCAAATCAAGCGGCCGACTGGCTACTTATTTGAAGGATGGAGAAGTGCTTGAAGCCTATAGTATCCTGCCTGAAGTAAGAAATTACAGCTATTCTGTCCTTGATTTCATTACCAAACTTCACTTTGCCAGCTTTGGGGGTGTCTTAATCAAAGTGCTTTACTTTGTGTTGTCCCTGATCACCTGTTTTATGATTATTAGTGGGGTGTTGCTGTGGAGAAGTGCCCGTGATAATTCCAGGTATACTTATAAGCAAAAGCTTTTTCATCACAGGGTAACAAAAACGTATCTAGCCATTTGCCTCAGTATGTTTCCCGCCTTTGCACTAATCTTTATTGCCAATAAGCTGGTTCCGTTTGAACTACCCGATAGAGTATTTTGGGTCAACACCATATTTTTCCTGGGGTGGCTACTACTGGCTATCACCGGTCTGTTCTGGAATAAATATTCCCAACAAAATCGAAACTACCTGATCATAGGCGGCTTTTTATCACTACTGGTCCC
>JANQPK010000226.1 GCA_028289505.1 Cyclobacteriaceae bacterium | reverse complement strand
TTGAATTCCTGGACAATGGAAACTTTATCGTAAGTAAGAAAGGCAAGTTAGGTTTGATCGACGGCAGCGGGAAGACACTCATCCCCAATTTATATGACGAAATAGAGTACGACCAGCACAATGATCTTTACTTACTGACCAAGAAGTTTCCCTGGGAAACTATAGATCTCTGATCTGTGATCTCTGGTTTCTGGTTGATTTTACTGCACCATTGCCTAATAAACATCCCTAGGTCACTACTATCTCATTTCCTACTTATAGGTAATAAATCAGGTCTCCTTATCGGGCTTTTCTGAGTCGTCTGCTTTGGCTATTGAGTCGCGCATTTCGGTATCAGCTTCGATATTCTTCATTCTGTAGTAATCCATAATACCTAGATTTCCACTTCGAAATGCCTCTGCCATGGCCTTGGGCACTTCGGCTTCGGCTTCGATTACTCGGGCTCGCATCTCCTGTGTGAGTGCTTTCATCTCCTGTTCTTTAGCCACCGCCATGGCTCGTCTTTCTTCCGCTTTTGCCTCAGCCACTTTCAAATCTGCATTAGCCTGATCGATTTGTACTTTCGCTCCGATGTTTGCATCTACCTTAGGTACGTCCACATCCGCGATATCGATAGACAAAATCTCAAATGCGGTACCTGCATCTAAACCTCTTTCCAGTACCAACTTTGATATATCATCAGGATTTTCCAAAACATCAGTGTACTTGGCAGCTGAACCTATCGAGGTAACGATACCCTCCCCTACCCGTGCTAAAATGGTTTCCTCTCCGGCACCTCCTACCAATCTACCGATATTGGCCCTGACCGTTACCCTGGCTTTGGCCAACAGCTGGATACCATCGCCTGCTACTGCTGATACTGATGGCGTATTGATCACTTTGGGATTTACTGAAATTTGAACCGCCTCAAAAACATCACGACCCGCCAAGTCAATAGCGGTAGCTTGCTTGAAAGAGAGATTTATATTGGCCTTGTCGGCAGAGATCAAGGCCTTGATGACATTGGGCACATTTCCTCCAGCAAGATAATGGGTTTCCAGATCAGATGTTGTTACCTGTAATCCCGCTTTTATTGCGGTGATCATTTCTCTCACGATAACTCCTGGCGGTACTTTTCGAATGCGCATAAACATCAATTCGAATAAGCCCACTTTTACTCCAGAGAACCTGGCGGTGATCCAAAGATTAACCGGGATAAAGTACAGGAAGACAAATACCAGTACTATGGCTAGGAATATTCCGATCAAAGAGAAAAGATCCATAATTTCATCAAATAGGTTTTACAACGATTTTATTTTCTGATAAGTTTATTATCTCAACATCACCACCTGATTCTAAGTAGTTCCCGTTGGTTTGTACTTCATATAGTTTATCCTGGAATTCTGCGGTACCCATTGGCCGCAAATCAGATATCAATTTACCTTGCATTCCCACTTTCAAATCCAATTTCTCATCCTCATTCACTCTGCCCTCAATCTTTGATTTAAGTGCGAACCTTTGCCAAGTCCCCGCTCGTAAACTGTAAACTAAGGCCAGGACTGAAAACGCCACGGTTCCAGCAAGTATCCAAAACCCGGTTACCTTCCCGTAGTTGGTAAAGGCAATAACCACGCCACCGACCATAGACACCAGACCCAGAATTCCAAGCACGGTAGTTCCCGGAACAAAAACCAGTTCAATAATGATCAGGACAACTCCGCAGAGTATTAACAACAATACCGAAATCCAATCAGCCATAACGAATCGTGATCAGGATACTCACTAAGCTACTAAAATAGCCCGTGTCAAACAATTAATAAGCTTTCGCAAAAAGGACAGTTTGCTCCGAAGGTTTTCCCGAGTATACACATACTCCCGGTGACTTTTCCTGATCCAGCGGGATACACCTGATGGTGGCCTTAGTCTCTTCTTTTATTCTGGTCTCAGTCTCCGCGGTTCCATCCCAATGAGCTTTAATGAAACCACCTTTTTGCTCGAGAACCTCTTTGAATTGCTGGTAGGACTCAACCGAGGTGATATGCTGGTCTCTGTATCGCAAGGCTTTCTGGTAAATACCCTCCTGCATCTCCGAAAGCAAATGCTTCACCTCGGCACCCACCTCCGATTGTGATATGACCTGCTTTTCAGAGGTATCTCTCCTGGCAATTTCAACGGTGCTGTTTTCCAGGTCCCTTGGCCCAATCGCAATCCTGACCGGTACCCCTTTTAATTCGTACTCCGCAAACTTCCAACCGGGCTTGTAGGTATCACGGTCATCAAATTTTGCACTTACATTCAGTTCATTAAGTTGTTGCAATAATCCACTGGCTACCACCGAAATGGCCTCAAGTTGTTCCTCGCTTCTGAAAATAGGTACAATGACCACTTGTGTAGGGGCGAGCTTTGGAGGAAGTACCAGACCTTTATCATCCGAATGCGCCATAATTAGGGCTCCCATTAAACGGGTACTTACTCCCCAGGATGTACCCCAAACGTAATCCAATCCCCCATCTTTAGTGGCAAACTTGACATCAAATGCTTTAGCAAAGTTTTGCCCCAGAAAATGGGAAGTTCCGGCTTGCAAGGCTCTTCCGTCCTGCATTAATGACTCCATACAATAGGTGTCAACCGCACCTGCGAATCGCTCGGATTCTGTTTTTATCCCCTGAACCACAGGTACCGCCATAAAGTTCTGTACAAAATCAGTATAGACTTGGAGCATCAACAGGGTCTCATCTTTTGCCTCTTGCTCAGTTTCATGAGCTGTATGACCTTCCTGCCAGAGGAATTCTGAAGTTCTTAAAAACAATCTGGTACGCATTTCCCACCGCACCACATTGGCCCATTGATTTAACTTCAATGGTAAATCGCGATAAGATTGAATCCAGTTCTTGTAGGTATTCCAGATTACGGTCTCGGAAGTAGGCCGGATAATGAGTTCTTCCTCTAATTTGGCATCAGGATCCACCACCACACCTTTCTGCCCCTCAGCTTGCATGAGCCTATAGTGGGTTACCACCGCACACTCTTTAGCGAACCCTTCCACATGATCGGCTTCTTTACTGAGGTACGACTTAGGTATGAAGATCGGAAAGTAGGCATTGCTATGACCAGTCTCTTTAAACATTTTGTCGAGCGTAGCCTGCATTTTTTCCCAAATGGCAAAACCATAAGGTTTAATCACCATACAGCCTCTAACCGGTGAGTTTTCGGCCAAATCTGCCTTCTTTACCAATTCATTATACCAAAGTGAGTAGTCCTCACTCATTTTTGGCAATCCTTTACTCATTATTTTTTAAACTCCTTTTAAGTATGGCACTATAATTGCTTTTTATGTGTTGTATATCTAGAAATAGGCTGGACAAATATAAGTTTTTAACGCTTATTTCGATCTAAATTAGTAATTTACAGTAAGTAAAATTTAATATTATGAAACCTCTGCATTCTGTTCGATTATTGGTTCTGGCGCTGTCGGTAGGTATATTTTCTTGCTCTTCAAGTAAATACGCCTCTATGGGCACATCAGAGTATGACGATCTATATTTCAATAAAGGTGACAGATACCCGGTATTGACAGATGGGACTACCACCGTAGTACAAACAGTGGACTCCGATGGCGGTGTGGGTGTTGGATATAATTCCAAAACACTCAACCCCGATTACGGGCTTCCTCAAGACGCACTAGCGGAAAACGACTATGCTCAAGATGAGTATTATGTAGAGGATTATAACCAGGAATACCTCGATCAGGCTGTAGACAATTATTTACGTAATAATTCAACAGCTCGTAGAAATGTAAGTCCTAGTTACTATCGCAATTTTGATGATGTCTTCTGGACAGATCCATTGTACTATCAAGGTACCCTCTTTGATCCGATGTTTAGATCTTATTACGGGGTTTACAATCCTTTCGCTTTCGGGTCGTTTTACAGACCATATAGCGCCTTCTATCGTCCATGGGGACCAGGTCTGGCTGTCAATGTAGGGTTTGGGTTTGGTTTTGGACCTACTTGGAACAGGTGGAACGATCCTTTCTTCTACGGCGGAGGCCTTGGTTGGGGGTACGGATTTAACAATCCCTGGAATCGTTGGTCCGTCAATCCATGGTGTCCTCCTTCTTACTACGGTGGATTCAACAACACCTTGGTCATTAACAACATCGAGGCCACTAATCCTGGTAATGTACGATACGGTACCAGACAAGCACGTGGTGGTAGCTATATTGTAAACAATAGCCCAAGGGCAAGAAGTGCCTCAGATGCAACCGTTAACCAGAGGAGTATAAGATCCAGGGCCACTCGTAGTGTGGATAATGCTGCACAGCGTAGTATTAATGGTAATAGCAGGATCATTCAGAGGGATCGATCTAATGCTATACGATCGCGGAATGTGGATGGCGTAAATAGCGTGGATAGAATGAATAGGGCTAATAGCAGATTCCGTACTCATTCTTTGGATTCAAGGACTAATGAGCGTGGGACTAACTCCAGCCTGAATCGACGTAGATCGGTAGACCAGGGCGTTTCTACTGCTCCCAATAGGAATAGAAGTATTAACAGATCTATTGATCGCAATAATGCTACTAGAT
>JANQPK010000154.1 GCA_028289505.1 Cyclobacteriaceae bacterium | reverse complement strand
TCCGGATTGGGCGCCTTCTAATTTTTGCTCCGGAATAAAGTTTGCCACAGCCTGAACCTTTTTAGCCCTGATGTCGATCATCTTTTGATGATTAGCAGGATCATAAGAAACATTTCCAGTCATGTCCTCTTTTTCCAGTCCTCCAATTCTGTGTTCCAACCCGGCCATTCCCGGAACCACCCAGTATCGGGACATTTTTTGCTCGTCTCTCAGGTATGGTTGAAATGGCTGCCCATTTTCCTTGAAATGAGGTATTTTAATATCAGGCAGATCAGAGGTGGAGGGTAATTTCCAGGGTTCTGAACCATTAGCCAAATAACCGTCAGATAGAAACATCACCGGGGTCATATGCTCCACGGTGAGGCGAGCTGACTCGAATATGAATTCAAAACAGTTTGCGGGAGTACTGGGTGCAATTACGATGCAGGGACAATCACTATTTCTACCGTACAGGGCCAAATTCAAATCAGCCTGTTCTGTCTTGGTGGGAAGACCAGTAGAGGGTCCGCCGCGTTGGACATCGATAACGATCAAAGGGATCTCAGCCATTATAGCCAACCCAATAGCTTCACCTTTAAGTGCAATACCTGGACCTGCTGAGGCTGTAACACCCAGCTGACCAGCATAGCTGGCTCCTATTGCTGAGCACACAGCAGCTATCTCATCCTCTGCCTGTAGGGTAATTACTCCAAGGTTCTTAAACTTGGAAAGTTCGTGCAAAATATCGGAAGCCGGTGTAATGGGATAACTTCCATAAAAGAGTTTGCGATCAATTTTCTCAGAAGCTGCCAATAATCCCCAGGCGGGTGCCTGATTCCCGGAGATATGCCGGTAAATACCTTTTTCGATTTTCGCCGCAGGAACCTTGTAGTTGGAGGCAATTGCCCTGATGGTGATGGCATAGTTATATCCCGCATCCAAAGCTTTCTTATTGGCCTCTATCAACACTGGGCGTTTCTTGAATTTCGATTCCAGAAATCTTTCAGTCTCCTGTTTGGACCTGTCGAACATGTAGTACATCATGCCCAAGGCAAACATGTTCTTACAGCGTATAATGCTTTTGTTGTCTAACTCTATTGCTTCTAATGCCTTTCTGGTCAGTGAGGTGATCGGTGCCTCAATAATCTTAAAATCATCCAGGCTTCCATCTTCTAAAGGGTTGGATTCATAACCCGCTTTTTTCAGGTTCCGCTCAGCAAATGAATCCGTATCGACAATGATGTTTCCCCCATTTCGAACCCAATTTAAATTGGATTTTAGGGCTGCGGGGTTCATCGCCACCAAGACATCTGCTCTGTCGCCAGGAGTGTAAATATCAACCTTGCCTATTTGTACCTGGAAGCCAGAAACTCCCTCTACCGTTCCCTGAGGTGCTCTAATTTCTGCCGGAAAATCGGGGAAGGTAGCCAGGTCATTTCCCAGCATAGCTGAGGTGTAAGTAAATTGAGACCCGGTTAATTGCATTCCATCACCTGAATCACCGGCAAATCGTATGACGACCTTATCGAGTTCTACTGGGTTTGTATTTGACATCGAAAAATGTACTTGAATTTATATATGAATATAAGTACAAATTGATAATAATCTGCACCATTGAATTTAAACCATCAACGAAAATATAAAATCCTGGTAAATTCTCCTTCTTGGAAGTTCAATTACCTTACTTCAGGGAAATAGTTAAAAATATTGGAGATATTTGGCCCAAAGATTCAATATGTCAATAGTTTCTTCGGCTCCCATTGGGATTTTTGACAGCGGAATAGGAGGTCTAACGGTGGCGCGTGCTGTCAAAACGGTACTGCCCCAAGAGCAGATCATTTATTTCGGCGATACCGCTCATTTACCATATGGGGATAAGTCTACCGCAGCCATTCAGGCTTACTCAATAAAAATAACCCAATTGTTATTAGATAAGGGCTGCAAACTGATTTTGATTGCCTGTAATTCGGCCAGTGCTGCGGGCTATGAGTTGGTAAAGGAATATGTCGGCAATAAAGCCAAGGTATTGAATGTTATTGATCCAGTAGTTGACTATTTGCGAGAGCAGTATCCCGGTAAAACGGTAGGCTTAATCGGTACCAAACAAACCGTTAATTCCGAAGTCTACCTTGAAAAGGTGAAGGCACTCAACCAAAATATCAATTTACAATCTTTAGCAACCCCATTACTGGTTCCCTTGATTGAGGAAGGCTTCTGCCAAGGAGAGATTGCAGAGAGGATCATAGCAAAGTACTTAAGCGATCCGCGGTTGCAAGCCTTACAGGCAATCATACTGGGTTGTACTCATTATCCATTAATAAAAACCGCAATACAGAGTTTTTATGATTCTAAAGTGGAGGTGATTGATAGCTCGGAAATTGTAGCCCAAGCCTTGAATTCGTATCTAGGCTACAACAACCTTTACCGCAAGAGTCCCGCTCAGCCCGATTATTTCATGGTGTCTGATTTTACTGCTTCCTTTGAATCGTCGACCAAACAATTTTTTGGCGAATCAATACACTTAGAACTGATCCATTTGGAGGGTTAGTAGCTGCAGATTTAGAAATAAGCAAAAACATCTAGGCATTCCCTTTATCACTTAATCACTAAATTTTTTACTACCTTTATGCCTTAAGACCCTTCGAATGAGTGATGCTATAAAGCACGAATGCGGTATTGCGCTGATCCGATTGCGTAAACCCCTCCAATTCTACATAGAGAAGTATGGCACTCCATTATACGCAGTTAAAAAACTGTACTTATTGATGGAGAAACAACACAACCGCGGTCAGGATGGTGCGGGAATTGCCAATATCAAACTTGACATGAATCCGGGAAGCCGCTATATCAGTCGCTACCGTTCCGTAAAGACTCAACCTATTTTGGATGTTTTCTCAAAATTGGAGCGAAAGTATGAGAAATGTCGTGAGGAGGGGGGTGCAAAATTTAATGATGCTCAATGGCTTCAGGCTAACTGCGCTTTTACCGGAGAGGTTTGGATGGGTCACCTTCGTTACGGGACACATGGCGGAAATAAAATTGAAAACTGCCACCCTATGCTTCGTCAGAATAACTGGCGTAGTCGTAACCTGGTGCTGGCTGGCAATTTCAACATGACCAATTTGGATGAGTTGTTCAATACCTTGGTGAAAATTGGGCAGCATCCCAAAGAGAAAGTAGACACAGTAACGGTGTTGGAAAAAATCGGACACTTTCTTGATGAAGAGAATCAAAGAATATTTGATCGGTATAAAGGGGATTTAAGCAATCAGGAGATTTCGGAAAGAATTGAGCAAGAGCTCGACTTGCAAAGAGTCTTGCAACGCTCCTGTAAAGACTTTGATGGTGGCTATGCTATGCTGGGTATGATTGGAAGCGGAGCTGCTTTTGTGGCTCGTGATCCGGCCGGTATTAGACCTGCCTACTTTTATGCCGATGATGAAGTAGTGGTTGCTGCCTCCGAGAAACCCGCGATCAAGACAGCCTTTAATATTGAGTATAGTCAGATTCAGGAAATTGCTCCTGGGCATGCGCTCATCGTGAATAAAAATGGTGACTACGGAAGCTTTTTAATAAAAGAGCCTCTGGAAAAAAAATCCTGTAGTTTTGAGCGCATCTACTTCAGTCGAGGTACTGATCCTGATATCTATAATGAAAGAAAGGATTTAGGTCGATTATTGGTGCCACAGGTACTTAAGGCTATCAACTTTAATCTCAGAAATACCGTATTCTCCTACATTCCCAATACCGCTGAAACAGCCTTTCTGGGTATGATCAAAGGGCTTGAAAAGTTTCTGGCGGATAGAAGAAAAGAGGTTATTCTAGAGTCAAAACCACATATCGACTCCATCGAGGATCTTTTAAATTTCAGGCCTAGAGTGGAAAAGTTGGTATTGAAAGATGCCAAGCTGCGTACCTTTATCACGGATGATGTACATCGTGATGATTTGGTGGCTCACGTATACGACTCCACCTACGAGGTCATCCGCAAACACCAGGATACCATAGTAGTGATTGATGATTCGATTGTGAGAGGTACTACTTTGGAAGTTAGTATCCTTGCTATGTTGCTGCGCCTGGAACCTAAGAAAATTGTTATTGTTTCTTCAGCTCCTCAAATACGTTATCCGGATTGTTATGGCATTGACATGTCTAGGATGAAGGATTTCATCGCTTTTAGAGCGGTCATGGGTCTACTTGAAGACAACAATATGGAGGATTTGGTGGAGCAAGTATACCAGAAGTGCGTCAATTCAAATGGTAGTAGTGAGAATTATGTCAAAGAGCTTTACCGGCCGTTCAAATACGAGGAGATAAGCGCAAAAATTGCGGAGATGATCTCATCGCGCTATGCTACCAATATTGAAGTAGAGGTTATTTATCAAACAGTAGATAATCTTAATAAGGCCATCCCCAATCACCTGGGGGATTGGTATTTTACAGGGAACTATCCAACTCCGGGTGGTAACAGGGTAGTCAACCGAGCCTTTATGAATTTCATGGAAGGTAAAGCAGTGAGGGCCTATTGACGGCAAAGCCATCAATAAGAAACTGACAATTGCCAAATTCCAAATATCAAATAACTACCAACCTCCAAAAAACAATTTTCAAGATCTGGCTGCTGGATATTGGCAATTGAAATTTGGTGATTACTTGTTATTTGACATTTGGCGCTTGTCATTTGCCACACTAAGGTGTGGCCTAAACGGCAAAGCTTTCACCACAACCACAGGTGCGACTGGCATTGGGGTTGATGAATTGAAAACCCTTTCCGTTCAGCCCGTCAGAAAAATCAAGTGTAGTACCCAATAGATACAACAGACTCTTTTTATCCACTAAAATCTTGACCTGATTATCCTCAAAGATTTGATCTGTATCCACTTCATGATCAAAACTAAGATTGTACATCAATCCGCTGCATCCCCCTCCGGATACCGATACTCTGAGGTGCTTGTCTTCACCTGACTCCGCTTGTTTAAGCTCCTTAATTCTATCCTTGGCCTTTTCAGTTACTTTGATCATTTTTCTCTCTATTAAGTTACAGGATTCAACACTACACTAAATACCGTAATAGTGTTCATATCCCGTCCGTAGTATAATTTGTCAAGTGCGTCATGGATGTGTTTGGCACTGAAGTAGGAAGTATGGAGTTCGTGATCACCTCTAGTAGTCCACTGGATGGTGTACGAGCTTTCCTCTTCCTTATAGGTTTTAACGTATGCGAACATCCTTTTCAACGCATCTACTTTATCGAAACCCACAACCGAATGAAATAAGAACGATTGATTGTGCCTGGGATTGACCGTGATCAGATCCAGTTTCACGTTTTCTTTGTCTCTTGAAAACTCAAATACCAAACCGTTTCCTTCTAGTCCCAAGTGCTCTTCGATCTGTTCCTGGATCTGAGAGGCTTCCACATGCACATCGGTAGAAAAGTCCATATTTCCTGTTCTTTGTAGTGCAGCTGTTTTTCAAAAGAAAACTTTAGAAGCTGCTTAAAAGTTTCGACCTTACAAAGTTAATAATTTATTAAAAAAAGTACATTATTATGTTAAAACTGGAGCATCTAGGAATTGCAGTTAGTAATCTGGCTCATGCGGAAAAATTGTACAGCACATTGTTGGGTTCTGCTGCTTACAAACAAGAAACGGTTTCGTCAGAACAGGTGACTACCTCGTTTTTCAAAGTAGGGGATGTAAAGGTGGAATTGTTGGAGGGTACCAGCGAGGAGAGCGCAATTAGCCGTTTCATTGAAAAAAAGGGAGAGGGTTTGCATCACATCGCCTTTGAGGTTGACAACATAGATAATGAGATGCAAAGGCTTAGGGATCAGGGTTTTGAGGTATTGTATGAAAAACCAAAACCAGGCGCTGACAACAAGCTGATTAACTTTATACACCCCAAGTCCACTGGAGGAATTTTAGTAGAGATTTGTCAGGAGAAATCATAACCATTATAAAGAAGCCATGACCAAAGACCCATCAGGCCAAGCAAGGACTGAACTTGAAAATCTAGGTGAGTTTGGTCTGATAGAGAAACTTACCGGACAAATACAATTATCACAAAAATCTTCGGTACTGGGAGTTGGAGATGATGCTGCAGTGATCAAACCTGAAGAAGAACTGGTGCTGGTGACTTCGGATATGCTTCTGGAAGGGATTCATTTTGATCTATCTTATACGCCGTTAAAACACCTTGGATATAAGGCTGTGGCCGTTAATATCTCCGATGTGGCAGCTATGAATGGAACCTGTAAACAGATAACGGTGAACTTAGGTCTCAGTAATCGCTTTTCTTTAGAAGCAGTAGAAGAGTTGTATCAAGGTATCAAAGCAGCTTGTGCCCACTACCAATGTGATTTGGTAGGTGGAGATACTACCTCTAGCAGAACTGGACTTACTATTTCGGTTACTGCAATTGGTCTAGTACATCCTGATAGGTTGGTCAAAAGAAGTGGAGCCCGGGAGTATGATCTTATCTGTGTGACTGGGGATCTGGGCGCAGCATACATGGGGCTGCAAGTGTTGGA
>JANQPK010000222.1 GCA_028289505.1 Cyclobacteriaceae bacterium | reverse complement strand
ACCTGTAACAGGTTATTGCCGTTGCGATCGTCCCAGCGTTTGGGATTATTCCAAAACTCGCCTCTCATGATATCTACCGCTCCTAGAGCTTTAAGATCTTCAGTGGGAACATAATGCAACGGAGGACCGGGACCGCCCGATTCTGAGGCCAGTAAAATACCATGGTCCCGGCATATACTGCTGGCTTGCCGGTAGTGGTTGTTTACAAACATTTCTGAGACCGTAGTTCGGTAGTCGTGTAAAAACCTCTCTGTAGTCTCCGAGTCTTTTATGGTTAACCCTGAAAACACTGGAATGTAGGGGTCGATCTGGTAACCGTGATGCTCATAAAATTCCTGCCGCAACTCAGGGCTCCAAATCACATAGTCCTCTGCCTCAAAACTAGCCAGGTACAAACGCTCCAGGGCGCTTTTTCCCAGATCACCTAATTCGGATTCTAACTTACCGATGATATGCTCAAAATGATTCTTGGTAGCTTTCTTTGAGTAATGGTCCATAATATAACCATTGGATTGATCACTGCGCATCCACATTTTTTGACCCAGGGGCGTTACCACCGCGCGTTGCAGTACCCAGTTTCCAGTGGGCAATTCTATATTGACAGTGTTTCTGTCTATATCGTTGGTTTCAAAATAGATGATCTGCTCGGTGTTTTGAACCAGACTATCGCTGGTTACCGGATAGGCCACCAGGGCAACGTTTTCATAGTACTCCGGCAATCCGTCGGCATCGATGGCCGGAAACAGGTCATAACTTCCGTAGGGCTTTTCGAAGGTGGTGGGGATTGGTGGAAATCCAAGCTCGGTGATTTTCAGGGGGCCAGCCAAAGTATCACTCCAGAACAGTAAGCGCATTAGTTTCTCATCGCTGGGGGTCCAATCACCTCCGGCATTCCATCCGTTGGAAACAGAGAGTCCCATATCGAGGTCTAACGATTTAGCATACTTGAGCGCAAAAACGATACCGTCTACCATCTCATCACGCATAAAGGTATTGCCGGGCGGAATCTGGTCCAGCCTGTCAGCAATACCCATATCGAAGATGTCCACGCCTCCGATTCCAGCCTGCTTAAAGGTCTCTAGCTCCGATTGTATGGTGGCATAATCAAAGTTTCCATGTGCCCACAACCAGTAACCGCGTGGCTTCGAGTGCTGCGGCGGATCCTGGAAGATCTGCTCCAAGGTTTGTGCTAATCCTAACAATGGCGATATCAACAGGATCAACCATATGAAAATAAGTGCTTTGTTATTCATGGACTTGTTTTCCAGAGAGTATATAGAAGGCCAGATACGATATCAGACTGTTGACCAACAAAATATCATAGCCGAATTCATATCCCCACAACCAATCTGTGGATTTCTGATCTAAAATAAAACTTACCAGCGGTGATAGGACACAAATGATAGGAACAAATTTATCCTTGATGGTTCTTACTGAATATATCCCAAAAAGATACAAGCTAAGCAGTGGGCCATAAATAAACCCCGAAGTACGAATGAAATAATAGAGTACACTCTCATTATTAGTGTTATTGAACCCCATGATCAGTATGAAGATCAAAAAGGTAAACATCAGGTGGATCAGTTGTCTTTGACGGGTTCTATTTTCCTCCTCAATGCGGTATCCTAAGATATCAATGCAAAAAGAAGTAGTAAGCCCAGTCAGAGAAGAGTCTGCCGAGGAGTAGGCAGCCGCTGCTATCCCTACTAAAAAGAAAGTACCTGCTGCCAAGCCCAAATGATCAATGGCAATAGTAGGGTAAATATTATCGGTCAGCTTTGGCAGTTCGATCCCGGCCTGGCTACTGTAGAGATACAAAGCCCCGCCCAGGAACAGAAATAAAAAATTTACCAATAGAATGATCACCGCCAGGGTGGTAATATTTTTTTGAGAGGACCAGAGATCCTTGCAAGTAAGGTGCTTTTGCATTACAGATTGGTCCAATCCATTAGTCATTACCGTCAATAGTACCCCAGTAAGCAATAACTTAAAGAAGTTGTTTGGATCATCCCAGCCCCAGAAGAATACTTGTGAGGTACCCTGTTGATCCATTTGTTGAAACATCTCCCCCAATGAAAGGTCAATCTGACTGCTTACGGCCCAAATGCTCAGCACTAACGCCAGTAACAAAAAGGTGGTTTGCAGTGCATCGGTGAGAATCACGGTTTTTATGCCACCGCGATAGGTGTAAAACCATATCAGCAAAAGGGTAAATAACACCGTGAGCCAGAATGGCATCCCCAGAGGATTGAACAATACGATTTGCAACACGCTAGCCATCAGAAATAATTTAAAAGAAGCAGTAGCTGTTTGGGCAATCAGGAATAAGCTAGCGGCGGTTCGATGTGACCTTGGTCCAAAGCGTTGTTCCAAAAAGGTATAAATGGAGACCGCTCGTACTCGATAAAATACCGGCAGAAAAACGAAAGCCACAATCAACAATCCAATGGCATATCCAAATACCATTTGCATGTAGGAGAATTGGGTATTGACCACCTGCCCTGGAACAGAAATAAAGGTGATACCGGATATGGCCACGCCGATCATGCCATAAGATACCAGCAGCCAGGGGGCTTCTCGGTTGGCAATAAAGAAGGTGGTGGAATCGGCCTTGCGGGTACTGAAACGAGAGATCAGGTAAAGCAGACCGAAGTAACCTACCAGGATGGCTACTACATACCCGGTACTCATGCTCCGAAAATGATTTCGGTTTCTATTTTCAGGAAATCACCAATTTTGGCGATGGTTTCGGCCCGGTGGCCCACACCCAAAGCGAAGTGGTGGGTGGGTCCGGCGCTGAACCATCTTTTTAGAAAAGTCCTGACGTCGGGCTTGAAATACCCCCTGGTATTGGTATTGCCGGTAGCTGGGATTTTGCCATCTACCGATTCTCCTTCAGCCAGAATGAATTTAAACGAACTATCGGCTTTCTGAGCAATAGCCAACATGGTGATAGGCCCCGGTTTAATCTTAAACTCTACACTGGCACCATGTCCAGGTTTCCCATGGTATTTTTTTAAGCTGCGTAGTACCGGCTTCCCCTGAGCGATGCCAATGTGATGGGGACCATCATGGCCTACCAACACAAACCCCTCCTGAAAATCCACTGGGTGGAACTCAGCAAAACTCCCTCCCATTTGCAGGCGGTCCATTATCATCATCGCGATGCAGGTCTTGAGATCCATCTCTCCACACATGGGAAACCCTGATGCGGTTAGCAGGGAGTTACCCACAATGAAATTGGTGACCACCTGGCGCAATTCTGATTCAGGGGCTCCCTCATAATAATAGGCCAGTCCATCCAGTTTTTTCTGGGCGATAAACTGCTGTAGCGCCACCCCAACTTTGGAGGCCATTAATAAATCCTCATCAGTAATTTTTGAGGTTATGGGATCATTTTTGGGGTCTGGGAAGTCGAAAAAGGCCTCAATGCGTTGCTGGTAGGTGGTTATATCAGCTGGGCTTAAGTTTTGATACTGCACCAGTACATCCTCTGGTTCGGTTTGTACAATATGGCACCCGAAAGCAGCGGTAAGCAAAGTAGGATCG
>JANQPK010000201.1 GCA_028289505.1 Cyclobacteriaceae bacterium | reverse complement strand
GCCTGTATAACGCAGGTAGGGGCAGATAAGAAATCCATCGTAAAATCATTAAATGCCTGCTAGTTGTCAGGTTCTTGTTGTCCTATTGATATCATATTGGCAAAAATACGATACGCCCCCGGAACCCCAGCTGGCAACTCCCTGAACCAACTTAATCCAGTGTAGATGTAATACCCTTTGCCATATTGGGCTACTAATAAGCCACCATGCTTTGGAGATTCTCCTGGATCGTTGGTGGTCAGTATTGCCTGATATCGTGCATCCCATTGGTTGGGGAAATACAATCCACGTTCTTGTATCCAGTGGTCAAAGTCAGCTTTGGTAATGGTGTTGGGATAGTTCAAAACCTTGTGTTCCGGCTTTAAAAAATCCACCGGGGCATCCTCAACCGAAACCCGATCCCTAGATAATTGCAGGGGAAAAGGGGCAAAGTCTTCGGTTACCAGACGGTGACTGGTGTTGTATTGAACAATAAGAGTTCCACCATCTTCTACATACGACAAGAGTGTCTCCATGGCGAACTTCAAACGTGGAACCGTGTTCAGCGCTCGTATCCCTAATATAATTGCAGTGTACTTAGACAACTTATCTGGATTGAGGTTATCAGTTTCCAGAAGGTCCACATTGTAGCCAATCTGGCGCAGACTTGCGGGAATATCATCACCTGCGCCCATTAGATAGCCAATATCCTGACCACCCGCGTAAATGTCCAACTTAACTACTTTAGCCGCAGCCTCCGGAAACAACATCTGATGAGGAATGTGATCGTATTCTATGTTGACATTTTCCATGCTATAGCTACGATCACCCACTTGTGCCACAGCCTTGATTTTTCCTTCGCCGGATTTATCAGGAGGGGTTAGGGTAAAATTGAACTCTTGCTCCTCCCCTTTCTGTGAAAGACTAAATGGAAATGAGGCAGGGGCCACCTTCCAATCATCCGGCACTTGCAAACTCAATTCTCCGGATATTTGCTCTTTACCTCCCTTCAATAAAACCTGGAAATTTCTAGGAGATTCATCCGAAAACACCTGCACTTTATCTCGAAAGTTTATGGCCACCGGAGGTATAATTGCCAAGGGTTGAAATACTTCGCCTTTTACCGGATCAGTTCTTTTATGCAACAGTGGCACTTCGTAGGTGATGGGCGTCCCTTGAATATTCAGCGTGATGGGAAAGGTAAAAGCCGGATCATTTTCGGGCTTTCCAATCATTTGTGGATTAGATACGTCAAACATTCCTAAACTGCCTGTTGAACGTAGCCAGTAAGGCTGTGAAAGCGGCTGATCGTCAGGGATATCAATAGTAATATCCTTTTCAAAACGTTGGTTATTGGACAGATCAACCTCATCTATGGGTAACTCCGGGCCATCCTGAATGATCTGTTCTAGGGTTATCGGTACTTCAGAACGATTCGTTACCTCCAATTTTATGGCTATACGCCCTCCTGGAGCCACTGACCTTTCGGATGTAGAAGCTTCAAGGTATAACCCCAATACTGCTTTGATAATCCCATCCAGTTGTTGAGTCTTAACGGATTTCCAGTATGGGTCTTTAAGGTTCTCAAGCGCCCTCTTAGCTTCCAGCAGCGTGGGTGTGACCGCTGAAGGTTGTTCTGGATCGAACTCATCAAGCGCTTGTTTGAATAAAGATGAAAGCACCTTACCCCCTTCCAAAGAGCTCCATGGTTTTACCGGATTATCGAAAAAATCACTTGGTAGCTTTTCTCCCTTTATATGCTCAAGATATTCCATTTGAGTACCACGAGTTCCAGATGAACCAAACCCCTGACTTTTATGCATACTTCTGCTTTGGGCGGCAATTTCAGTATACGACTTGCCCATAAGTCGATTGTAGGCACCTACATCAATAGCGATCAGACCCTGGTCATCAAATTTATCTTGTCCTCCATAAAACCACCAAGAGGTATTAAATAATAGAGTCTTTACCTGCCATGGCTTAACGAAGGCTAACTGTTCTGGATACTTGGTGGGATCAGCAGCAATATCAAAGGCTTCTTCGGCTAGCATGGCAGAAGCCGTGTGATGCCCATGACCACCACGCCCATCTGTGGGAAATCTGGTAATGATAATATCGGGTTGGAATTTTCTAATTACCCATACCACATCTGATAAAACCTTCTCCCTATCCCATATTTTCAATGTTTCCTCGGGGTTTTTTGAGTATCCAAAGTCATTTGCCCTGGTAAAAAACTGTGTACCTCCATCAATTTTTCTGGCTTGTAGTAGTTCTTGAGTTCGAATCAATCCCAGCATTTCTCTGATTTCCGGACCAATTAAGTTTTGTCCTCCGTCTCCTCTGGTTATTGATAAGTAAGCAGTATTCAATAAGGCCTCATTCGATAGATAGGCAATTAATCTGGTATTCTCATCATCCGGATGTGCGGCTACATAAAGCACCGATCCCAGCGAATTCAACTTTTTTAAGCTTAAGTGGATATCTGAAGTGCTGGCTTTGGTAGGTTGACCCATAGTCGATAAGGAAATCGACACCAGCAAAAGCAGGGTAACTAATTTTATAGAAGCTTTAGTCATACAAAAAATAGCGACATAGATAATTACACGGCATTTCTGTCAAATTAGTTGGCCATCCATCTGTAAATAAACGCAAAAATTTAATAAACGCTGATGGCCATAACTTCGCAATTGGCACAAAACTTGTTTTAACTTCTGAAAACATTGATTTCTGTTATGAAAACACTAATTGCCTCAACTTTAGTCGCTGTAGCATTATTGACCATGTCCTGTGCTAAAGAAATGGTTCCTTTCACCACCGATATTGAAAGCGAAACTGGCTTAAGTAAAAGTCAGCTGCAAAATGTTCAATTCTTCGTTTCTGGACCCATTGTGCTTTATAGAGAGCTCAACCAAAATATCACACAGGTATCCAGGGGTGAAATTACTCTTAATAACGATAGGCAGGTGGAGCAAATTGTAATTGCCCCAAATACACCAGGAGTAGTGATCAATGGAAATGCTGAACGTCTGGGGGTTAGCTTTGAAAAAGGTTCAGATCGCTATTTGGTATTCGGTAGAAATCCCAGACAAGCCAACGCTTATACCCTGTTGGCCAAGGATTGGAAAAATAACGAGGGAACCGTGGAATATGATGGCAAGGAGTACAAAATCAATACTGCCAGCGCTTCTACCTATCTGGTAG
>JANQPK010000183.1 GCA_028289505.1 Cyclobacteriaceae bacterium | reverse complement strand
GAAGTCCGGGGATGGGATTCCTGATCTGGTGGGTTGGGAATACCACGGATACCCACTTGGTGATATAGAAGGAATGGAGGTACTGGCAACTGGCGAAATGTTTGAACCTGATTCGGGAAAGCTATATGCGGCCACCTATTATGAATCTGAGAAAGGTAGTTTCGTATTCAATGCAGCCACCTGTTGGTGGAGTATGTTACTGTCCACCCCCCCGGGCTTCCCTTACCCACAGAATCCCAAGGGGTTATTTACAGATCGAACCATAGACTTCCGTCAAAACGATCAACGCGTGCAGAGGATTACAGAAAACCTGCTGAATCGAATTACTTTAAGCGATTAGAAATACTTGGAATTGGCAGGTTATGGTGGGTACCTAGTTGGTTGGTACTTTATTGCAACTTGTATTTTGTCATTTGTCTTTTACCCCGACGTGCTTAGTGCTCAACTGCTTCTAAGGCTGCTTAAATACTCCACTAAATCTACTAACTGCTCCTGGCTAATAGTTGTAGAAAGATTGGGCATCAAGGATTGCGGACTTTGTTCGATGCTTTCAATATCCGCTCGCAGAATTTTATTCTTAACACCCCCCATTAATTTGATCTCAATGAAATCCTTGGCTTCGGATTCAATGATACCAGCAGTAATAGTCCCATCTTTTAGCCTAACCATAGAACCGTGATAGCCATGATTAATACCTTCGTTGGGATAGATAATGGCCCGATAGAGCCCCTCCCTGGAGAGCTTACCGCCAATCTCAGTGAGAGCCGGACCAAAAGCGATACCTTGTTGCCCTACCATATGGCAAGTTTGGCAATAGGTTTCGAATATCTGACTGCCGTTTTGTGTATTACCATTGCTGGCAATCAGGTTGCGAATCGGAGGCAAAGGGGATCCACCTGAGGAACCAGGACGTTCAAGGTATTCTGCGGCCTGCTCCTGAAGGTCACGTCGATACACGTTAAAAAGTACACTGGCAGCAATCGGATGCAGCTCGGTATCGAATGAAGGTTGACGGACACATTCCAGCAATTCGGTCTCTCCGGGCCAACTTTTACCCAAGCCGCTAACTGCCTCTTTTCGAGTTTCTAAAGGATATCTGGAATCTAACACGATCTTTCGAAGCAACGCTAATGATGGCTGGGTGCCTCCGTGATGCTGAATGCATTTGACGATGGCCATGGCGTTCTGATCACTTTCTTCAATAGCTTCCAACATGGCATTGTTAGCCTCAAATTCATTAAGGATCACCTTGGATGCTTCAACTCCCAGGGGTTCACCTGCATGAGCAATAGTCAGCGCCAATAAATCCTCTACCTTATTCTCCAGGTGGAACTTGCTAACCAAGTTTATGTATTCAGGGCTCCCTTGGACAAAGATTAAGGCACGGTCCAGCGAGGACAGTAAAGCTGGGCTTTGCGATAGATTTTCTGTATCCATATGTTGCAATGCCAGTACTCTAATCTGGTCCTGGTCCTTATGTTCACTTTCCAGGAGGGTTGTCAAGACCTGATTTTTATTCGGATAATCAAGAAAGTCAAATGCCCGGAAATACCTTAATCTCTCAGCCTGGTCAGTGGACTTATTGTCAATCAATGCTGCCAGCATTTCCATAGTTTGGGGTGCTCGGGATCTCCAAATTATATCTCGGGCTGATTTGGAGTTGAGGTCAGTTTGTTGGTGACTCATCCAGGTATTCAGGCAATTCTCCCAGTTATTGGCAGCTCCAATACCCAGAGCTTCTAGATACCATCGATCTTGCCCAAGATGCCGGTTTGCCAGGGCAGTCCATATACTGGCGGCCTCCATTGATTGATAAGGGTGAAGTGCTATAGCCAACTCCCTGAGCACCTCCGGGGCGGGATCAGATACGTATTTGGAGGCTACTTTCAAAAAATCAATATTGCATTGTCTGGCTAATCGAATTGCGGTTGACCTAATGTCCGGATTAGCTGATGACAAGCCAAGCTCCACATAGTGTTGAGATTTACCCTCAATCTTGCCCAAAAGCCACAACGCCCTGGCTTGAAAGACTGGATTTTCACTTCGAAATAGGCCCAACAACGCATCCTCCGCCTGCTCACCTTTTTCATGTAGTGCATTCCATCCCAAATACCTCATTGACATATTGGGGCTTTTTATGGCCTCGATAGCCCCTTCCAGAGTTCTCATCTCCGGTTTTGGGAAGCTATATTTATCCGTATTTGGAGCTACCCGAAAAATCCGGCCTTTATCAAATTCACCTGCTGCTCCTCCTCCCACTAATGGATCGTACCAATCTGCAATAAAAACAGAGCCATCTGGAGCCACGGTTATATCGGTTGGTCTGAACCACTGATCCAACTCAGTCTTAACCAGATCCAACATGGTGGCAGTATAACCAGCACCCGATTTAGTGACCGGATAAGCCCTGGCTACATTGGGTCCGGCATCAGCATGTAGCATCTGTTCATGAAAAGGTTCAGGTAGCAGCCCCCCCTCATAAACCGTAATACCAGCCGGCGAACCGGCACCGGTAATCAACAAATTAGGAACTACTCCAGGATCGTTTTGGTGCCAGTGACGTCTGGCGATCTCAGGTTCTAAATTGGTGCGAAAAGCACCCCAGCTTTCGCGGGTAATCTCGTCAAGGTATCCATAATTACCATACTCCATTACGTAATTAATGCGTACCGATTTATTACCATCATCATCATTGTCTGACTGCCACATGGTACCATATGAATCCACCGTCACCTCATAATTATTCCTAAAATTATGTGCCAGTACCTCGAATTCGGTGATATCAGGGTTGCACCTGAAAACCATACCCCCCACATAGTCCTTACCATATTGTTCCACTGGGTTGCCCATTTGATCTACTACTATATTACCCGATGCATCTTTTACAGGACCCGCATAATTTCCCATATTCCAGTAGAATTTCCCATCAGGTCCGAATACCATGGCATGAGAAGAATGATCCCCTGGCTTTCCCATCCCGGTGATCAGGATCTCCTTTTCATCGGGCTGGTCATCACCATCTTCATCAGTAAAAACCAGTAGGTTGGGACTTCGGGTGACATATACTTTATTCCCGAGCACTGCTATGCCAAGGGCAGTTTCCACATCTTCACCCTGGTAGAAAAGTGTGCTTTTGTCGGCCTTTCCGTCTCCATCCTGGTCTTCAAGGATGGTAATTCTACCGCCTGCTTCAGTACGTTGATCTGCAGGCTTGCCGTAGTTTGGTGATTCCAGCACCCAAACCCGTCCCAGGCGGTCGATATCCATATTGGTGGGATTAACCACCATAGGTTCGGACGCGAATAGTGCTACTTCCAAATCATCTGCTACGGAAAACGAAGCGGTGGCATTTTCCGGTTTTCTTCTTTCTTCAATTGGAAGCTGTAAGTATTCATCATGTCCTATATGATCTCTTTTATGATCAGGGTTACTAGGGGAACAGCCTACAGCGGTTACAAGTATTAGAAACAATAGAGAGAGCTGCCTCAGCATATGATTGATTTCGCTTGACCTTACAATACAAATATAGGCTATTTGGGTATTGATCAATCCTGATCAATCATGTTAAGCCACCAAATGCCGGATATGTTTGCGATAATCTGAAGGATTTTTACCGGTGAACTCTTTAAATTTTTTATTGAAGTGTGAAAAGTTGTTGAACCCACTCTGAAAGCAGATCTCCGTAATACTGGAAGGTCTTTCCGCCAGAAGTTTGGAAGCGTGTACCAGCCTATACTCATTTACGAACCGGGTGAAGGTCTTTCCAGAAATTTTCTTGAAATATCTACAAAAAGACGGTTCTGTCATGCTTACCAGGTCCGAGATCTCTTCCAAGGTGATGGGTCGCGTAAAGTTATCCCTTACAAAATCATAGATTAGATTGACTTTATTATTGTCCTGCATATTGATCTCCAGCACTAAGCCCTGTGCATTTAAAATAGAGTACTCTTTGGAAAGAGCCAGGGCATGCAGGATAGCAATTACCTCTAAAAGCCGTTCAAAAGGACCTAATTCAGCCAGTGCTTGAATTCTATTACCCAGTACATCCTTGGTTTCACCATGATAGGATAATCCCATGCGGGCACGCTCAATCAATCTACCTATTTCCAGCATTTCTGGTAGATCAAAGAAGAACTCCCCCAAGAAGTCGGGCCTCATTTGCACCACGGTTTCTGATTTATTACCAGAGAGCCGGTCAGTAAAACCATAATGGGGTAAATTTGACCCCAGGAATACCAGTTCTCCATTTCCAAAATAGGAGAGGTGATTGCCGATGTGCCTTTTTCCACTCCCTCCATTCACATAGACCAACTCTAATTCCGGGTGAAAGTGCCAGTTAGGTTTGCGATCTCCTGAAGATTCTGAAAATCTTTTAACCAACAGTGAACTGCCAAAAGGTGGTGTAATCTTCTCTAATGCAGGTCTCGTTGTTTTCATAGGGTTCTAGTTTGATACAAAATTACTCCGCCAATCTAATAGGAAGTAGCAATAAATTTACCTTTTATCTATTCTATATTATCTCATAACAATTACTTAACAACTATTTCTGATAAAATAAGACATATATCGGTCAAGAATGATGTTTTGAGGATTACTTTCTGCAGATACCTTTGCTGTCGAACTTTATTGTTAAACTAAATTTTTTTTCAAATGAAAACGATAATTAAAGTTTCAACAATGGTTTTGGGTTTATTGTTGCCAAATAGCAGCTTTTCTGACTCAAAACTAGATAGCGCAGCAGCTACAGCAGATAAATCTTTCAGGGTAACCCTGCAAGAGAACGCTCAAAATGTATACATACGACTAAAGGATCAACAGGGATATACCCTATATGAAGAGTACGTACCTGGATCGGTGTCTTACAATAAAGTGTTCAATGTTACTGCCCTTCCTGTTGGTGATTACCAACTGGAAATGGAATACCCTACTAAGCACCAAATTCTACCCTTAATAATTCGATCTAATCAAGTTTACTTGGACAGATCTCAATTGGAGGTGGTGTTTAAACCGGTAGTACATCAAAATGGGGACAAAGTTAGTGTGAACCTACTGAACACCAAGCAGGGCCCTCTCAGAGTTTTGGTCTACGACCGACAGAGCAATGAGTTGTTGTCCCAACAGGTGCTCAAAAATGACATGAACTTGGGAAAGCAATTTGACTTCTCTCAAGCCAAGCCAGGTAATTACCTGATAAGTCTTGATTATAACAACCGCAAGTATTCACATACCGTGACGGTGAAAGAATAGGTTTAGTTTGGTTTATTTTTATTTAGTTTTGGTCGAAAAGGTCACGCCAGGAGCGTGGCCTTTTTTATTAGATATCAGGTAGTTAATGGTTGATCAATCCACTTGCCACCTTTCAAAATCTTCAAATTAGCGAACCCAATGTTGCTCAGGTGTTTTGAAGTATCTGGGAACAATCTAATCAGGTCTTTGGGATGATGAGCATCAGAATTGAGTGTCACTGGTATACCTTTTTTATGAATACGCTCCAGTATCCAGCCACTTGGATAAGGATCTGGTGACTTCTTGGTGTAAATCCCCCTGGTATTGACCTCGAGTATGACGCCTGCGCTTTTTACACTTTGCAAAACCGATTCTATTTCTCTCCGATACCAAAGCTCCTGCTCATTAAAAATTGGGGCGTACCGATTATGAATTTTAATCTTGTCTAAATGACCGAGAACTGTTGGTGTATGATTTTTAATCATCTCACGGGTCAGGGCAAAATACCTGGATACTGCTTTTTTGATATTTCCATTGAATATTTCTTTTAAACCCTTTTGAAAGGTTAAGAAAGACCCATCTACTTCCCATGGTGTACCATTATTAAAAAAATCAACATAGTGTATAGATCCTATAGTATAATCTAGCTGGGGTTCCTGTTTCTGGAAATAGGTTGGGCTGACATGGTCCGGTATATAATCTACTTCCAGGCCAGCGTATAATTCAACTTCATGTTTAAACTGGCGCTTCAGTTGACCAATGATACTTAAATATGGTAACAGTGATTCCGATTTCATGCACCAATCACAGGGGAACGGCAGAGGAGCATGACTACTGAAGCCCAATGAGGTCATGCCCAAATGAATGGCTTGGGTTACATATTTTTTCAAGGAATACTTACCGTCGCAAAACGATGAGTGGGTATGTGTATTAGACCAGGACATTTTTACCAATTAACATAGAATTAAAACAAACAACTGCTACAATCAAGGATTTTTAATCACCTTTACTCAAAGAAAGGAATCACCTATGGACCAATTGACACCAATCGTAAATGAAGTTTTCGATCTTTACCGGAAATACGGTAAAGAGGATTACATAGGTGAACCGGTATCGCAAATTGAGCATATGTGTCAGGCTGGTCAATTGGCGATCTCCGAGGGTTACCAGGATGAGGTAGTGCTAGCAGCTTTTTTTCACGATATCGGTCATTTACTGGACTTCAAGGATCCAACCAAACGAATGGGAGATTTTGGGGTAGTGAATCACGAAGCAATCGGAGCGGACTACCTGGCACAGAAAGGTTTTTCTGAGTTGATCACCACTTTGGTAGCTAATCATGTCAACGCCAAGAGGTACCTGACTTTCAAATATCCTGACTACTACCAATCATTATCTGAGGCGAGCAAGCAAACCCTGGTACATCAAGGAGGAAGCATGCAAGTACGAGAGGCCTTGGAATTTGAGAATCAAGCATGGTTTACATATAGCATCAAACTGCGCGAATGGGATGAAGCCGCTAAAGAGACAAACATGCCTTTACCCGACCTTGAGATTTTTGAATCCAGGTGTTTTAAACACTTGAACAGCAAGTATTGATGCAAAAACCCCAGCTTACGGTCGCATTTAGTATTGCAGGGACTTTTATCACCTACTTCAGTATGTATGCCTTCAGAAAACCCTTTCTGGCAGGACAATACCAAGACCTGGAACTGGCAGGGATTGACTATAAAATCCTGTTGATTATCACCCAGGTTATAGGTTATACACTCTCAAAATTTGTGGGTATAAGGGAGGTTGCCGCGGTCCAGCATCATGACCGTATCGGCTTAATTCTGAAGCTTATTTTGGGCTCATGGATTGCCTTGTTGTTCATGGGACTTACCCCCTACCCCTACAATTTCATATGGCTTTTCTTTAATGGACTGGCATTGGGGATGATCTGGGGGCTGGTATTCTCGTTTATCGAAGGTAAGCGAAATACCGAGTTTTTAGCGGCCACCTTGGCCTCCAGCTTTATCATCGCATCCGGTGTGGTTAAATCTACAGGTGTAAGCTTAATGCTAAAAGGCGTATCAGAATTCTGGATGCCATTTATGACAGGCCTGGTATTTGTTCCATTCTTATTACTTGGTGTCCTAATGTTATCGAAGATACCCGGTCAAACTAAGGAAGACATCAGGCTTAGGACCCATCGAATTCCTATGGATGGAAAACAAAGGATCCGATTTCTTAGCTCCTTTGCTCCTGGGGTGCTGATTACTACTATCATATACATGACCCTAAACGCCATGAGGGATTTTCGCGATAATTTTGCTGTGGAACTATGGGCAGGATTGGGTTACCCTGAGCAACCGGCCATCCTGACCCTCTCAGAGATCCCCATTGCTGTACTTTGTTTGCTGATGATTGGGTTGATGATTTATATCAAGGACAATCGAAAGGCGTTTTACCTGAACATTATACTATTGGGACTTAGCGGAGCTGCACTACTTACGGTTACATTCCTATTCGAAACTAAATTGGTCAATCCCGTACTCTGGATGATCCTAGTTGGTTCAGGGATGTATATGGCTTATATGCTGTATCACACCATGCTTTTCGAGCGTTGGATTGCCCTATTTAAGTATAAGAGCAATGTGGGCTTCCTGATGTACATTTCTGATGCATTTGGTTATTCGGCCAGTGTGGCAGTGATGTTATACAAAGACCTTGGTTCACACGACTTGAGCTGGGTGGCATTTTTCTCCAAAGTTTCTTATCTGACCGGATTTATAGTAATGGTGATGTCGGCCTTGGGCTGGATTTACTTCCGGAAAAGGGAGCAGCAAGAGCGGATAAGGTTAGCAACCCTTTCAAATTAACCAAGTATTTAAGCTATACTTTAAGCGCTGCGTCAATCTGAAGGCGGTGTTAACCTTTTGTTCATTTCTTTCAACTCAATGTAATAAAAGCATAATGATTTAGACACCACTTTTAAAATCATTAATGCAAAATTTACTGGAGAAAAAATACCAGAAACGCGGCAACGATTCTGGTATTATAATCTGGCCCTTAAGTAGTTGTCCTAAATAGGCCAAGTGCTTGGGTGCTGATTTAACTAACATGTATTCATCAATCACCAAACAATGGAAACTATGAAAAATTCCTTACTAAAGGAAGTTCCTATCCACAAAAAGGACATTCCTAAGTATTTACTCAATGTTTTATTACTGTTTTTTTGCTTTACTGTTACCGCCCAAAACCAGGTGGTAACAGGCACCGTGAAAATGGCTGACCCAGAGCTCGATGAAGCGCTACCGGGAGCCAATGTCTTGATAAAAGGTACTACTACTGGAACCATTACCGATGTAAACGGTAACTTCTCTTTAGAGGTACCAGACCAGGAAGCAGTACTGGTTTTTTCATTCGTAGGTTACGAAAGTCAAGAAATTAAGGTTGGCTCTCGAACCAACTTTGAAGTAGCATTACTAGAAGACGCCCAGCGACTTTCAGAGCTAGTGGTTACTGCACTGGGCGTAGAACGGGACAAGAAGGCCCTGGGCTATTCAGTGCAGGAGGTTGAAGGCAAGCAGCTGGTCGAAGCCAGAGAGGTAAATATGGTCAATGCTTTAGCTGGACGGGTAGCAGGTGTTCAAGTTACCGGTGGTTCTTCGGGCATCGGATCATCTTCCATGATTACCATTCGCGGTGAGTCCTCGCTGATCCCAGGGAATAATTCACCCCTGTTTGTAGTTGACGGAATCCCCATTAACAATGAAATTATCAGTAACCGCTCGGAAGGAAACCTTGAGACGGACTATGGCAATGGTGCTGCTGAGATAAATCCCGATGACATTGAGAATATCTCGGTTTTAAAAGGTGCCAATGCTTCAGCACTATATGGCGCCAGAGGTGCAAACGGCGTTATCCTGATCACCACAAAATCGGGAAAGGATTCGCAGGGAATCGGGATTAGCGTAAATGCCGGAGTGACTTTCGAAGAACCATTGGAGTTACCAAATTATCAGAACGAATACGGGCAGGGAAGTAATTTCGAGTTCGCATTCGTGGACGGATTTGGCGGGGGACTTAATGATAATATTGATGAAAGTTGGGGTCCTAGATTGGACGGTCGTCTGATAGCCCAGCACGACTCCCCTACTTCCAGCGGTTTTCGGGCCGGTGATTTTGCGGTAAGGCCTCGAGATGAGAATGGTAATTTCTCGGATCAAATACAACCCACTCCATGGTTGCCACGACCTAATAATATTGAAAACTTCTTTGAAACAGGGGTAACCAGCACCTTTAATGTTGGATTGACCGGTGGCAATGATGATGGAAACTTCAGGCTTTCTTATACCCGGTTAGATAATGAAGGTATACTACCCAATACCAACCTGGATCGCAACACACTAGCTCTATCTGCCAACTATAATCTTACGGATAGAATCAAAGTTAACACCTCCATCAACTATATCAACAGTGCCAGTGATAATCGACCAAATAACAGTTATGGCACTGAAAATATTATGTACTTGTGGGTTTGGTTCGGACGCCAGATACCTATGGCAAGTCTACGGGATTATTGGCAGCCAGGGCTTGAAGGCATACAGCAATATAACTACAACTATAACTGGCACGATAACCCTTACTTTACCATGTATGAGAATACCAATGGATTTGACAAAGATCGAATTATTGGAAATGTGTCCCTAACCTATGATATCACAGATAAGCTCAGTTTATTACTTCGAAGTGGTACGGATTTCTTCAATGAGCTACGTATGGGCAAACGCGCTTTTTCCACCCAGCGATTTGCCAACGGTCAATATCGCGAAGATGACATCTTCTACAAAGAGGTCAACTCAGATTTTCTATTATCCTATGATACCGAATTAAACGCTGACTGGGATTTGAAGGTCTCTGCAGGGGGACAGCGACGAGATGTAACTGAAAGGTATAACAGAACTTCAGCCAATCAACTATCCGTCCCAGAGGTATATAATTTTGGAAACTCAAGAATCCCCCTGGCTACCACTCAGTTCGACTCTGAAAAGCGAGTAAACAGCCTTTACGGTTTCGTGAATCTGGCTTACAAGAATATGATATTTCTTGATCTTACCGGCCGCAATGACTGGAGTAGTACACTTCCGGAAGACAATAACTCTTATTTCTACCCTTCGGTATCGGTAAGTGGAATCTTATCTGATATATTCCAGGTTCCTTCAAGCAGTGCATTATCATTTGCCAAGCTACGAGTAGGCTGGGCCCAGGTTGGAAATGACACCGATCCTTACCGGTTGTTCAATATTTTTGAGTTTCAGCAGCCATTCGGGACCACCCAGATGGTTAGTGAATCAGGTACCATCAACAATAGTGAGTTAAAACCCGAAGAACAAACCTCTTTTGAAGTGGGAACGGATGTTAGGTTTTTCAATGGGCGGCTGGGGCTCGATTTCACCTGGTATACCACAACCAGCAAGAACCAAATTCTTCAGTTGCCATTAGACATCACTTCAGGGTATGCTTCCAGGATCATCAATGCTGGCGAAATTAAGAATCAGGGTATTGAAGTTACCCTCAACGCCACTCCTATTATACTATCGAATGGTTTCCGTTGGGATCTGGATATCAACTATACCAGAAATCGCAGTGAAGTGGTGGAGTTAATTGATGACCTAGAAACCTATCAAATCGCCAATAATTATGTGCAGGTGCTTGCCAGAGTGGGCGGTCGTATGGGAGATATTTACGGGACTGGGTTTGAAGAAGTAGAGAGTGGTGAGTTTGCTGGTCAGATCATTCACGATGAAAACGGATTTGCCAAGCGGGACCCAACCTTGAAGAATCTGGGCAATTACAACCCGGATTTCATGATGGGATTTGGAAGCACCTTCACCTACAAGGGATTGCGACTTGGGGTACTATTCGACTGGAGGCACGGCGGTGAAATAATGTCCAGGACCATCCTGATTGGTGGTACCTCCGGTATGATGGATTTTACTACGGTAAACCGGGAAGAAGGTATCATTTCACCAGGGGTAATAGAAAACGGTGATGGTACTTACCGTCCCAATGACGTACTGTTACCAGGAAGAGATTACTACTGGTGGACCTACAACAGAAACAATGAGGAAGTGGGAATCTTTGACGCTTCGTTTTTGAAGCTTAGAGAGCTACGGCTTGGTTATACCTTGCCCAACGGATTAATCGGGAATCTTCCTTTCAGAGACATTAGTGTATCTATCGTTGGGCGAAACCTAGCGCTGTGGACTGAGCAGGACCATTTTGATCCCGAGTCATTTTCCTTCAACGGTGGTACTATGGTGCCAGGAGTTGAAGACATGTCGACTCCCACCTCACGTAGCTTAGGATTCAACATTAATTTTAAACTATGACCACCATTAAAATGAAACTAACA
>JANQPK010000182.1 GCA_028289505.1 Cyclobacteriaceae bacterium | reverse complement strand
TTACCATCAAGAAGACCTTGAGTCCTGATCTATTGCGAATGGTGCAGATTTTCAACCATTAGCCCACTCATCCAGGTAATCCACCACGGATGAAACATCATCTGCTTGAAACCATTTTATATCAGGATCCTTACCAAACCAGGTTAGTTGGCGTTTGGCATAGCGACGGCTATTCCGTTTCAACAACCTTATAGCCTCCTGACGATCATACTGACCATCCAAATACCCAAAGACTTCCTGATAACCGACGGTTTGCAGTGGCGTTTTACCCTTGAATTCATACAGTTGTTTTGCTTCCTCGAACAGCCCTCCTGCAATCATATTGTCCATTCGGCTGTTGATCCTCTGATAAAGATCATCCCGTTCTCGCTTTAAGCCTATTTTCACCGTTTCAAACTCTCTGAACTTAGAGCTTCCCATTAAAAAGGAGGTGTAGGGTTTCCCAGTACCGATACAAACTTCCAATGCCCGAACCACACGTCGTGGGTTCTGGGTATCTACCATATTCAAAGCATCAGGATCTAATGTTTTTAGTTGGTCTACCAAAGTGGGGAGTCCCTGATGCTGCAAGCGGTATTCAAGGCGCTCTCTGACGACGTGGGCTATATCAGGTACAGGGTCGAGCCCATCAACAACTGCTTTTATGTATAGTCCAGATCCTCCTGTCAATATAAAATGGTGGTGCTTTGTAAAAGCCTGTCCTAGAATATTAAGAGCGTATTGTTCATACTCCGCTACACTCACTGGTTTAGCAATGCTATGAGAATTGACAAAATAGTGTTCCACCTGGCTGAGTAACCTATTTGATGGTTTGGCGGTCGCTACACCCAATTCATGGTAACACTGTCTGGAGTCAGCGGATAGAATACCACAATCAAAATGATGCGCCAGTTTAACAGCAACTTCCGTCTTGCCCACAGCGGTTGCTCCTACTACCACTACCAGTTTTTTCCGGGCAACAGGTTGATCCATTTATTGTGTTTTGAAGCAAATATATTCTAAATTTATTAGTACCAATTCGGTGATTCTTGTAAACCAACACACCCTTTAAATACCTGTAATGAGTTTCGACAGAATGAAAAAGGATGATATGATCCGTGAGGTAGAACGGTTGCAACAGGTAGTTGCCGAATTAAAAGTACATGAAGATACCCCTATCCAGTTGAATAGAATAAAAAAGGTGCAGCGTTCTATGGATAATTCCAGTTTGATTGCTGTCACCACCAGTGCCCAGGGTGAGATTCAATTATGCAATGATGCCTTTTGCCACTTTACTGGATATTCCAAAAAGGAGCTGGTTGGCAATAGCGTTTTTGATCTACTGATACCAGGAGAGCTAAAAAAACGGTATCATCAAGGATATAAACGATTTCTCGAAACGGGCCAGCTTCCCAGTAAATTAAAAGATCGCATTCTACACAAATCAGGTCGTTGGATCTATATCCAGTACTTGAGTTTTATATTAAGTGACCCAAAAGATCCCAAAAGCGGCATTACTATATTTGCCAAAGATGTAACCGAAAAAGATAAGATCAACCGGGAGTTGGAGAAATCCAATGATAGACTTCAGGAACTATTCAACAATGCTCATGACCTAATCCTGGTAACTTCTGTAGACGGTGCTTTCAAATTTGTAAACCAATCCTGGATCGATTCCATAGAATATTCTAGAGAGGAGCTGAAAAACTTAAGTTTTAGCGACCTGGTCCATCCTGATTATAAAGCACATACTACCAGCTTTTTAAAACATCTGGCATTCGCAGAAACTTCGGGTAAACTTGAAACTATTCTGGTATCCAAAAAAGGACGTAGTATTTTTTTATCTGGTAGTGTTACCTGTAGCCATGAAAACAACCAGCCCTATGAATACAGAATCATTTTTCATGATATATCGGAAAGAGTAAGGACTGAGAAAATCAGAAATCTGTACTATGGGATCGCCAACCAGTGCATTCATAGTCATACTTTTGAAGATCTTTATAAGAATATACACGGTGAGCTTAATATATTTCTGGACGCCAGTAACTTCTATTTTGCCATTTTGGATGACAATTCCTATCACATCCCTTTTTATGTCAGGGATAACCAAAGAGTCCCATTTCCAGAGGGAAATTTTGAAAATGAAATCACCAAATACGCTCTTGAGATTAACAAATCCCTGATCATCACCGAGGATGAGTTCAAGTCGTTAGAGAATGAAAAGATCACCGGACCTATGAAGAACATACCTAGTGTATGGTTGGGTGCCCCGTTGCGTCTTGAACAGGAAAACTTGGGATTGATTGCGGTATTTTCCTATGAAAAACCCGCTCCCTTTCACCGGTCTGATTTAGATCTTTTGGATTTCATTTCGGGACAAATATCACTATCCATCAACCGCAAAAGGAATGAAGAAAAAATTACTAATCAAACTGCCAGATTAAACGCGATCTTTGAAAGCAGTAGTCATTTGATCTGGTCCGTGAATGAGAATTTGGAGCTTACTTCTTTCAATAAAAACTATTCGGGGATAATCAATAAATACACTGGCAAACGACCCAGACCTAATCAAAAAGTCTCCAAGCACACCAATTTACCCACCAGGGCTGGCACCCGGGGTTACTGGACAGATAAATACAAGCAGGTTTTGCGAGGGAGAAGCTTACATTTTGAGACCCAGTACCAGGGAGATTATGGAAATGAAATTTGGCTGGATATTCATTTGAACCCGATTTTTCGTAGTGATGGCAGCGTTAAAGAAATATCAGGTATTGCCCATGATGTTACCGATAAAAAGAGATCGGGACTTGCCTTACGCGAGAGCGAAGAGAAGTTCAGGAACATTTTCGAGTCCTTCCAGGATTTATACTTTAAGTGCACTCCTCGAGGCAGTATTTTGATGGTAAGTCCATCAGTTTATGAAATGACCGGTTACGAGCAATACGAAGTATTGGAAAAAAATGTCACAGATTACTATCTGTATACTACCAAAACCAAAGATCTGCTCAGACAATTGGTTGAGTACAAAAGTGTGAAAAACTTTGAGGCCTCCCTGGTTAGAAAAGATGGCAAGATCATCCAGTGCATCTGCAACGTTAGACTGAAGGCCGATAATGATGGCTCGTTGGAAATTGAGGGTGTACTGAGGGACATCACTCGACTAAAGGAAACCAACGAACAGCTGATGCATGCAAAAGAAGTAGCCGAACAATCCTTGCGGGTAAAAGAAGAGTTCCTGGCTAATATGAGTCATGAGATCCGAACCCCGATGAACGGTATCATAGGGATGTTGGATTTGTTGGGAAATAGCGGTCTAGACTTAAAGCAAAAAGGGTATTTGGATACCATTAAGAAGTCCTCCAGTTTGTTGATGGAAATCCTCAACGACATATTGGATCTCTCAAAAATTGAGGCAGGGAAAATGAGGCTTAGAAAAACACCAGTTGAACTGCGTCAGGTAATCGGTAAACTGGTAGCCCTATTTTCTGAACAAGCCAAAAGTAAACGAATTAATCTTGCATACTATATAAACCCAAGGTTACCTGAATATGTAGTGATTGATGAAACCAGGCTTATGCAAATCATCGCTAATCTGATTTCTAATGCTTTAAAGTTCACCAGTGAGGGTGGCAGTATCCATCTCAGTATGAAGCCTCAGTTTAAATATGACAAAACCCATGTTATAAAAGTAAATGTGCGAGATACCGGTATTGGGATCCCCAAGGAACAGTTGGACAGTCTTTTCAAAAGCTTTAGTCAATTGGATCACTCCTCCACCAAGTCTTTCGCTGGTACGGGGTTAGGATTGCGAATTTCCAAAGAGCTTTGTGAACTTATGAATGGTAACATCGGAGTGTACTCCACCCCTAATTTGGGCAGTACTTTTTGGTTTACCTTCGAGGCTATTGCCACCAACAAAGAATCCGTCGATCGCGAAAAACAAGAGGAAACGGCGCCAGAAACCTTCTCAGATTATGCCCCCAAGATTTTATTGGTGGATGATAACCAGGTAAACCAGCAAGTTGCTAGTGAAATGCTTAAATCTTCTGGATGTGAGGTTGAACTTGCCAGTAATGGATTTGAAGCCATCGATAAGGCTACCGCCAAGGATTTTGACTTGATCTTTATGGATATCCAGATGCCCGAGATGGATGGAGTGACTGCTACTCAAAACCTTAAAAGAATGAAATTGCCTAAGCTTCCACCTATTGTAGCCATGACAGCTTATGGAATGGAGCCTGATCGTAAGCGGTTTCTTGATCAAGGCATGGATGACTATCTGCCAAAGCCCATTAAATCTCAAAATCTGATCAACAAAGTAAAAAAATGGGTCAATGGATCAGTGGATGAACAGCTTGCCACTGTATCGGAACGCACAGATATCCAATCTCAGATTCTGAACCTGGATATCATTGATCAATTAAAGAAATATAGTGGTCCTGAAATGGTATTGGAAATTCTAAATGATTTTGAGAAGGAAACTAAGGATCAAATAGACCAGTGTATCAGTTCCTTGAAAGAGGAAGACTATCAGTCCATACTTCGAGATCTGCATACCTTAAAAGGTAGTGCCGGCACCCTTGGTGTGGAAAAAGTGGCAGATAAGGCCAAGCAGGTAGAGGGCAACTTGAAAGAGCATAAGTATGACGGAACCTCGTCGGGCTTGCTGGAACTGAACAAATTATTTAAGGAATTTCAAGATAATTACCACAAAATTCTAAATTTATAAATCTAAACGAGAGATATGCCCAAGAAAGTCTTAGTTGCAGAGGACAGTTCCGTAATCCAAAATCTGACCAAGAAAATTCTGCAAATGCAAAGTTTTGAGATCACCTCGGTCAAAAACGGTCAACAAGTACTGGATCTTTTAGAAAAAGAAAAGTTTGATATTATTCTAATGGACATCAACATGCCGGTTATGGATGGCATGGAATGCACTCGTAGTATCAGGGCTCTGGCAGATCCTGAAAAATCACAAATACCGATTGTAGCCATAACCGGCAACGCACCTAATTACTCTATCGAAGATTTCAAGGAGGCAGGAATTGACGAGTACCTACCAAAACCGTTGAACTTTGATACCCTGGTTGAAACCGTCAAGAAGCATACTGAGGGTTAGATTACATGGAGGTTAGGTATACCAAGCATTTTTTGAACAAACTCGAGGATCTTTTTAGTGAAACCGATTACCATTTGAGGTATGAAAAAGGCTCTTTCAATTCAGGATACTGTATTCTTCAGAACAAAAAGGTGGCAGTGGTTAACAAATATTATACCACCGAAGGCAAGATCAACTGTCTTTTAGATATTATTAGGAGCATCCAGGTAGATGTGAAAGCATTGGGAGAGAAAAATCAAAAGTTATACCTTAATCTATCCCAAACCGAAATTGAACTTTGAAAGTTACTTTTCTTGGTACCGGTACCTCTCAGGGAGTGCCCGTCATAAACTGCAGCTGCCCTGTCTGTACTTCTCTCGATTATCGGGATAAAAGATTGCGCTCATCCTTATTGGTACAAAATGGAAGCCAAAATATACTGATAGATTGTGGACCAGACTTCCGTCAGCAGGCATTGGTTCAACGTATGAAGCGGTTAGATGCGGTAATTTTCACTCACGAGCACAAGGATCATGTGGGTGGCCTGGATGATATTCGACCTTTTAATTATCAACAGAAATCTGATATTCCCATTTATGCCAGTAGCAGAGTGATCGACCACCTGAAATTAGAATACCCCTACATATTTACCGAATACCAATATCCTGGTATTCCAAAGATTGAAATTAACCAGTTGAATGGCCATCCATTCAATGTTAAAGGTATTGATTTCACTCCCATACAGGTACTACATCACAAACTACCAGTTTTAGGATTCCGTTTCAATGATTTTTGCTACATCACTGATGCTAATTTTATTGAGGAGTCAGAAAAGCAAAAGATCAAGGGTTGTAAAATACTGGTGCTCAACGCACTACAGATTGATCCTCATATTTCCCACTTTAATCTGGAGCAAGCGATAGCCATGGTAGAGGAATTGGCTCCAGAAAGGGCTTATTTCACACACATCAGCCATCGACTTGGCCTGCACCAAGAAATCAGCGAAACTCTTCCGCCTTCCATTGAATTGGCATACGATGGGCTGACCATAAATATTTAGCCCGTGCATATCAGTTACTTTGTTCTACGGGAGTTAAGTACACGACTGAATGAGTTTTTACCTGGCTCAATGGTACATTCCTGCTACTCTCAGGATAAGGATGAATTAGTAATTCAATTTGCTGAGACCGAACAGGAGCACTACCTGCATCTGATTCTACGCCAAAACTTCTCTATGATTAGGGTACCAGCAAATTTGTCAAGGGCCAGAAAGAACAGTATTGAGTTATTTGGTGAATTAAAAAACGCCGAAGTGCAAAAGGTGTTTTGTGTCGAAAATGAACGTTGCATAGCCATACTACTCGACCATGGACTTAGCATTGTGCTTAAAATGTTTGGTCATCAATCAAATGTTCTGGTTTGCCGTGACAGAGTACCATTTAAGATTTTTAAGAACAACCTAAAAGACGATCTAAAACTCTCAGTAGATTCTCTTGGTGGCCCTATCAGTATGGATAAGGAGCATCTAATTGGGCACAACTGGGATTTTACAAGATTATCACCCACATGGGGTGGAAAGGTAAAAGCGCAACTTTCAGATTTAGGATATTTCGAATTGAGTCCTGATGAGAAATGGGAGCTTATGCAGGAAATCCAGAATCAGCTAGGTGATCCTGAGTTTTTTATAGCCAACCATGATAATGCACTGCCCAGTTTAACGCTTTTTCCCCCTAAGCACTACCTGTTGCGAACTAAAGATGTAATACTGGCATTAAACGAGTTTTATCTTAATTATGTTAGGGCCGAGCAATTCCATGCTCTTAAGAAAAGAATTTCCTCCCATCTAAACCGACAAAAAAGGAAGATCCAAGAAAATATCAAGAAAAGTCGAAAGAGACTGGATCAACTGCAGCAAAACACATCTTACCGGGAGATCGCTGATATCCTGATGGCCCACATGCATAGCATACCCGAGAAAGCATCAGAAGTCCAACTACCAGAGTTTGAAACTGGAAGTATGATCACCATAAAACTTAAACCTGCCCTTAGTCCACAAAAAAATGCTGAGCAATACTACCGCAAATCAAAAAATCAGAATAAGGAAATTGAAATACTTAAAAAGAATCTGGAGCATAGTGAGAAACTGTTCGTCTCTTTGCAGGGTCATCTCCAGTACATGGACAACTCCCAGCAGTTAAAAATGCTTAAACAATACGCCCATGCGCACAATTTAATTCCCTCAAAAACAAAGGTAAGTGCCAAACCTCCTTTTAGATCATTAAACCATGATGGCTTTCAAATTCTGATTGGTAAAAGTGCCGCGAACAATGACCTATTAATCCAGCGATATGCGCATAAAGATGATTTGTGGTTGCATGCGAAAGACGTAAAAGGTTCCCATGTAGTAGTTAAGCAAAAACCGGGGCACGCTTTCCCTCAACCCGTAATTGAAAAAGCAGCGCAAATCGCCGCACACTATAGCAAACGCAAAAACGACAGTCTTTGCCCGGTCATTTATACCCCTAGGAAATATATTAGAAAACGGAAAGGGGGCGCCGCTGGCGAGGTGATAGTGGAAAGGGAGCAAGTAATTCTGGTGGTTCCTGAGGCACCATCATTCAGCCACGGAGATTTTGAGTGAGTTGGTGCGATATCTGGCATGTATAGGCATGGATGCAGTATTGATGATTACCTCTCCTTTTTTTAGATAGCCTTTTTCTCGAAGCACGTTTTCAATATCAGCAAAGGTGATGTCGGTGCTTTCCATGTTATCGTAGTAATAACTTCTCACTCCCCAAACCAGGTTAAGAGTAAACGGAAGTGACTTGTTGTGGGTAAAAACAAAAATATGAGCTCTCGGCCGGTTACCTGCAATTCGGTAGGCAGTGTACCCTGACTCTGTCATTCCGGTGATGGCCACCGCATTAGTGTCCCTAGCTAACCGGCATGCAGATAATATCAGGTTATTGTTAAGATGACTTTCAGAAGCTGGATCGAGCTTGCGGTGCTTAAAATAGATATCTGCTTTTTTCTCAACAGACTGGATAGTCTTGGACATGCTTTTTATCACGTTGATCGGATATTTACCCACTGCGGTCTCTGCTGAAAGCATTAGTGCATCTGCACCATCAATAATTGAATTGGCAATATCATTAGTCTCTGCTCTGGTAGGTCTGGCATTCTCAATCATACTTTCCATCATCTGGGTGGCTATGATTACCGGCTTAAATTGCTTATTGCATTTCCTGACGATCAACTTTTGGACCATTGGTACATCCTCCATCAAGGTTTCCACTCCTAAATCCCCACGAGCTACCATTAATCCATCCGATTCCTCAATAATATCGTCTAACTCTTCCAAGGCTTGGGGCTTTTCAATTTTGGCGATCACCTTACAGTTACGACCCGATTTCTTAATGATTTCTTTTAATTCTTTGACATCCTTGGAATTTCTCACGAATGAGAGGGCTATCCACTCAACATCGTTTTTCAGACCAAATTCCAGATCTTCCCGATCCTTCTTGGTTAGCGAAGGTGCACTAACATTGGTATTGGGCAGATTAATTCCTTTTCGAGGTCTGAGCGGACCACCATGTATTACCTTGGTCTGAACCTGATTATCACCGGACCCTGTAACCACCACTTCTATTTTACCATCATCAATCAGGATAACATCATCAATCTCAACGTCAGAGGGCAATGATTTATAGGTTGTGCTAACCCTCTGAGCCGTACCCAGTACTTCCTCGGTGGTGATATTAAATGTTGCGCCTTCCTCAAGCATTACCTCTCCCCTTTCAACCTCTCCAATTCTGATTTTGGGTCCTTGCAGATCTTGTAGAACGCACACGTAGGTTCCTAACTCATGATTCAACTCTCTAATCGAATCCAAAACCTCTTGATGGTCTTCGTGTCGTCCATGCGAAAAATTGAGTCGAAATACGTCAACTCCATTGATGATTAGCTGCTTAAGCATTTCACGACTCTTTGAGGCAGGACCAATAGTTGCGACAATTTTAGTTTTATTAAATAAGAGGTCTGTACTCATGAATTACTTAAAATATTAAGTTCTCTCTGGTTTTCAGTTGGTCAATCTCCATCAAATTAACCATCTGAACTCCATTGATTCTTTTTAACGTTTCTCGAACTTCCGCTATTACCATACTACTTTCAAAACCCTCCACTAACATTAGGTAATCGAACTGTTTTAACTCCGGTATTAGGAATTGATTTGAAGCAGTCTCTTCCTTTGATCGATTAAAAACTAATCTCAATTTACTGTGTTCTGTTTGATAGAGATAATTGCTGATGCAGAGCTGCTCATCCCCCAAAAAATGAAATATTTCATCTGGTTGTTTTACCAGTCTTATTCCCAGGTCCTGATTGATCATCCAAGCAAGTTTGTACTCCTTCATTTGGGAAGCAATTGCCAATAATGAGAAATCAAAATCGACATCTGCTATAAGTTTTGTCTTCTTCATAGACCCATCAATCGGGGCGATAAATGTAATAAAATATATGGATTAAAAAGCACTAATTTGCCTCAAAACAAGGCTGCTGAAGTTTATTAAAATAGTTTGACATTATTGTATGAAATGTATTTCTTTGCAGAGTATTTTAACTAAATAATTTATACAATGTCTGATATTGCGCAAAAAGTCAAAGGAATTATTATAGACAAGCTTGGTGTAGAAGAGTCAGAGGTAACTCCAGAAGCAAGTTTCACTAATGATTTGGGAGCTGATTCCCTTGACACCGTTGAACTTATCATGGAGTTCGAAAAAGAATTTAACATTTCAATCCCCGACGATCAGGCCGAAAACATCGCCACTGTAGGCCAAGCCATTTCTTATTTAGAAGAGAACGTGAAGTAACCTTAGGTAGTATACCTAAACCCCCCATATTTGATGCAGCTTAAACGCGTTGTAGTAACAGGGCTTGGAGCCCTGACCCCCATTGGAAATACTGTACCGGAATATTGGAAAAATCTAGCCAGTGGGGTAAGTGGTGCAGCCGCTATCACTCGTTTTGATGCAGAAAAGTTCCGCACCCGGTTTGCATGTGAAGTCAAAAACTTCAACCCCGAAGATTTCCTTGATCGTAAAGAAGCTCGGAAAATGGATCCATTTACCCGGTATGCCATGGTGGCCTGCCAAGAGGCCATGGACGATTCCGAATTGGATCTTGAATCGATTGATCGAAACCGGGCTGGTGTAATCTGGGGTTCTGGGATTGGCGGACTAAGAACATTCCAGGATGAAGTAACGGGCTTTTCACAAGGAGACGGTACTCCTCGTTTTAATCCGTTCTTTATTCCGAAGATGATCGCAGATATCAGTGCGGGTTATATGTCTATTAAATACCAGTTTAGGGGACCTAACTTCGTAACTGTTTCAGCCTGTGCTTCAGCTACCAATGCCATAATTGATGCCTTTACTTACATCCGGACAGGACGAGCGGATATTATTATTTCCGGGGGATCAGAGGCTGCAGTGACGGAAGCAGGCATAGGGGGCTTCAATGCCATGAAAGCATTGTCTGAACGTAACGATGATCCCGCTACCGCATCTAGACCTTTTGACAAAGACAGAGATGGATTCGTACTAGGTGAGGGAGCCGGAGCCCTGATCCTGGAAGAATACGAACACGCCATTGCCAGAGGTGCAAAGATTTATGCTGAGTTAATTGGAGGAGGAATGTCGGCAGATGCTCATCATATTACGGCTCCCCATCCTGAAGGTATCGGTGCCACCAGGGTGATGCAGAACGCCTTGCAGGATGCCAAAATCGGAGTAGAAGAGGTTGATTACATTAATGTACATGGCACCTCAACCCCACTTGGTGACATCAGTGAGACCTTGGCGATCAAACAGGTCTTTGGCGATCACAGTTATAAGCTAAATATTAGCTCAACCAAATCAATGACAGGACATCTCCTGGGAGCTGCTGGTGCTATCGAGGCAATTGCATCAATAATGGCCATTAAGCATCAAATAATCCCCCCTACTATCAATCATTTCACCGACGACGAAAACTTGGATAACCGGTTAAATTTAACCTTCAATACCGCTCAGGAGCGCTCAGTTAACATAGCGCTTAGCAATACCTTTGGGTTTGGAGGCCACAATACTTCTATCATTTTTCGAAAGTCCCAAGATTAGTGACTTTTTGGAAGCAATTCCAGAGGAAGTTCTTTTCCAGATCAGCTGATAATCAGTTTCTTGCAGACATTACAAATTTCGTAGGCAGCAGCCCTAAAAACCTCAGCCTCTATGAATTAGCAACCCTTCACAGTTCAGCAGGTAAAGTATCTGAAAAGGGTTTCAGAGTGAGTAATGAGCGTTTAGAGTTTCTGGGAGATGCAGTTCTCAGTATGGTAATTGCCGAGTTCCTATTT
>JANQPK010000177.1 GCA_028289505.1 Cyclobacteriaceae bacterium | reverse complement strand
GAGTTTGATTTATTTAATAGGCTCTACACAGCGTTGTCAAGTAAAGAGCGACTGCAGGTAGTTGGCCCATTACCTGATGCTAAATGGCATACACCTACTGTATCATTCGCTTTTGAGGGTTACACCGCAGCAGAGGTTTGCCAATTTCTGGCCACTAAAAGCATTTGTGCCTGGGATGGTCATTTTTATGCCCAGCGGGCAATTGAGGTACTGGGTTATTTGGAACAAGGTGGAGTCACTAGAATGGGAATCAATATGTATACTAGTCAGGAGGAGATAGATTATACTATTGAGTGTATTGATGCCCTCACTGCAAAAGACAAATGACAAATCCCAAATTTCAACTAAACTTCAAATCACAAGTTCTGATATTTTCATTGTCGATCAATTGGAATTTAACAATTGAATTTTGGAAGTTATTTGATTTTTGTCATTTGGAAATTCCTGTACAGCCAGGGTCATTTGGGAGGGGTGATCATGATATGCGCCCTGTGGGTGCCGGGATCCATGATCCAAGGTTCTCCGGGAGCTCTTGGTTTGGTTGGTAAACCTGTAGATTCCGAAGTGGAAAATGGGATATAAACCACGTACCGATAATGAGCATCCACCACGGCCATGGAGTCAGTTGAAAACGCACTGCCAGATAAAACATGCAAGGTCGAGGCAGTGGTAGGCATTTCCAGTTTTCCCGATTTTGCCTCTTCCTCCCTTTGGTCGAATAGTGATTGTCCATCAATACCCTCTGCTCGAAGTTCTCTTCCTCGAGTCATGAAAGGTTCCATGTTTTTGTGGTAACACGCGGCGCTGAAACCTTCTTTGTTGGGATCATCTGCCACGCAGACCAGCTCGTTGTTACCTGCCCTAAGTTCAATGAATTCTCCATTTTTATCATAGCCCAGAACTTGAGCATCGTTTCTCATTTCTTCAGGCGCTGCCAGAATAGCTCCAGCGATCTGAACCTCACTGGAGGGAATGTTTGTGGATTGTGATTGACAGGCGCTTACGGTAAGGGTAGATATGGCGAGAATACAAAGTAAACCTCTCATGATTTTTCTGGTTTTGTTTGCCCACAATATAGGTAAATGAATCAGAAAAATCACTTTGCCAATAGTATAAGATAGGATAACTTAACCGCCGATGCAGCTACAGGAGTTTTGACATATTAGCTTTGGTAATTGAGAATTCTCTTAACCATACTAACGCTGCTGATAACTGAGCCACTATTTACTAGCTGTAGTTCAGAGCCCCAACATGTTTGCCAAAAAACTACCAGGGAGTTTATAAAACGATTTAATGGTCAAGATTTCCGTGGAATTGTCTCACTATTTCAACCCAGAGCCCTTCAAAAAGCACAAATAAACAGGTTAGTCAATAACCTAACCTATGTGTATAGCACCGCTGGAACCATTCAGGGAATGCGGCTTTCGACTCAGGAAGGAAGTAGCATGTCCTACATTAGTATTCATGAACATACTGCCATGGACTTGGTTTTTCAGGTTGATGATCAATGTAACTTGATCTCCTACAAGATAGATACCCACTATCCTGATAGTCTTCCTATCTTGGAGCGGAATGAAACTCCTTTGAGTTTGCCTTTTCACGGGGAGTGGTACGTGAAATGGGGAGGGACCGATGTTGCTCAGAACTATCATAATGCCTATCGAAATATGAAAGGTGCCATAGACTTTACCATTAGAGATCAAGTAGGGAAAGCCTTCCGTACTGATGGTAAGAGCAACCAAGATTTTTACGCTTTTGGCCAGCCAGTGATTGCATCTTGCGATGCCAAGGTGATAAATGTGATTTCCGGTATAGAAGACAATCCAATTGGAAGGCCAAAGGCCACTGATACCTATGGCAATGCTGTAGTGCTACGGACTCAGCGAAATGAATACCTATTGCTGGCCCATCTGCAAAGTGAATCCATAAAGGTGGAGCCCGGTCAAATGGTGCATCAGGGAGACACCATAGCACGGTGTGGAAATTCTGGGTATTCCACAGTACCACATTTGCATTTTATCGTACAGAATGTAGCCAACCTGTTCCATCCCACCGGTGCAACCAGTTATTTTGACCATATTGAAGTGAATGGAATAGTTAAACAGGACTATTCACCAGTCCAGGGGGAACGGGTGCGCAATATTCATCCCTAATTAAATTCCCAAACCCCCTCTGGAGTTATTACGGCATTCATTGAAATATCGGTTGGTTCATCAGCTATTTTTTCCACTGGGTCGAAATAGCAAAGGCCTATTTTTACAGTGTCGGGGCGACACCGCGCAAGAAAACGGTCGTAATAGCCTTTACCATAGCCAATCCTATGACCTGTACGGTCGAAAATGATCATAGGTGCAATTACCAGATCAATTTGATCGACCTCAATGGTGCTATTCCCAACGGGTTCGGGAATTCCCCAAAGGTTGGTCTCTAGTTTGGTAGATGCTGTTAGCAGGTGGTGACTTAATGTGTGAGCAGACTCCACCCTGGGGACCGCGATTTTCAACTTACGGTTGTTCTTCCTGATATGTTCAATGGTGGGAAGGGTATCAACTTCATTGTTATCCAGCACTGGAAGATACAGGTGGACAAGTCCTACGTCATGCCAGGGAACGAAGTTAATTAGGCGTTGATTGATCAGGTTGCTTTTTGATTGTATCTCAAGGGTAGTGAGCGACTTACGGGAAGCAAGGTATGACCTTCGCAAGGTGTTCTTATCCATCATCTAATAGTACATGGAAATTAAAATCAAATGGATTTAGATACACCATAAGGTCTTCAATAAGACCAGTATTGTTGATGTAGAAGTTAAGCATATTGAGCTGCCGTTCTTGTAAATTACCGTCAGGGAATAACTTTTCTTTGACTCCCAACAGCTGTTTTACTGCTAATTCCTGGTTTCTTTCCTCAGCCTTCTTCAGGCGCTTTTCTATGTGGCTAAGCTGCTTAAGGGTTTTACTTTCCTCAGCTTTAACAAAGCCGGTCAACGATCCGTCTATTGCTTTTATCTTATCACTGATCTCCTGGAAAGTGCTTATTATTTGTTCTTTCTGAGACTCAAGATTCAGACTGGTTTTGGCGTTTTCTTCCAAGAAAGTAGCTTTTAACTGATCAGGGTGCTTGAATAGATCCGCCATGGATACGCCCAACTTCTCAATTTTTCCAGCAATAGACCTGTTCACCATCAGGACATTATTTCTGGGTATCAACACCGGAAATGGAATATGGTAATGATCGAAGGTGGATTTGAATTGCAACCAATAACTAATTTCCCCAGGACCACCAACATACGCCAGGTTTGGTAAAGCAGTTTCTTGATATAGAGTTCGCATTATGACATTGGGACTAAACATTTCAGGATGCCGTTCCAGCTTTTCTAAAATTTCCTTTTGATCGAAAATGGTATCTCGATTCAATACCTCATAATGCTGGTTTTTTTCAACAATGCGATTTCTATATTGATCCTCCAGGTAGAACAGATTAATCTCCCTGGGTGTGACCAAGGTTTTGTAGCCTTTTTGGTCAAGGGCCTCAGAGGTTTTCAATACGCATCGGTAGGCAGTTTGATGGAGTAAGTCATCTTTCATCACGGGACTGAATAATCTCTTGAGATCAGCATGGTCTGCATCAAGAGCCACCAGACCATGATCCCCAAACAAATTATTGACGATCCTCAAGGTGGCTTCAGCCAGATCTTCACTCTCTTGATAAGCCTTTTTGAAAAGATCCGGACATTCACTAATCTGATCCAGAAGTTCGGGCATACCCTCTAAACTCATTCTGCCTACAGCTCCCTGCCATTCGCGATTCCATTGATATTGTTTGCCAAAAAGTTCAATGTGGTTGATCTCTGCAAAATCGTGGTCTTCGCTAGCCATCCAATAAACGGGTACAAAATCGTATTGAGGATAACGATCCTTTAGCATCTTACATGCGTTAATAGTGCTTACAATTTTGTAAACAAAGAAAAGTGGACCCGTAAAGATGTTGAGTTGATGACCGGTGGTGATGGTGAAACAATTATGGTTTCGGAGCTGCTTAATATTTTTAGATACCTTTTCGGAGACTGATAGCTGGCTATACTGCTGTTCAAGAACATTAGCCAGTACTCCTCTGCTGCTACTCGGGAAGTCTCTTTGTTTGATTACATCTGCAAAATGTGCTGGTGTGGGGAAGGTCCTTGAGAATTCTTTTAGTTTAGGGTCCTCACTTAGGTAGTCTAACAAGGTTGATGAAAAATAGGGGATTTGAGAAAGTGGTAGCTTCTCTAATCTTAGTTTTAGAGTTTCAATCATCTGTGACGATTTACGGATGGGAGTATCACTAAATCAGGTATACGAAATACGGTCAAGAATGGTCAATTATAATTAAAAAAAGCCAAACCCTAATCGAGTTGATTGCCTGAGGGAATGCCAATCAAATCAAATGCTCTGGCCTGAACAATCTTAATGTCCGCAAAATCTCCCATCCTTAGGTAGGTCGCGGAGGCATCAATTAGAACCTCATTGTCCACTTCTGGACTGTCGGCCTCGGTTCTACCAATAAAGTTCGTACCCTCTTTGCGATCAATTAATACTTTTAAAGTTTGCCCTATCTTAGACCGATTGATCTCGGTGGAGATCCCTTCCTGGAGTTCCATCACAGCATCTGCTCGTTCCTGCTTGATATGTGAGGGTACATCATCCAGCATAGAATAGCTATGGGTTTGCTCCTCGTGTGAATAGGTAAAAATCCCTAGCCTTTCAAATCGTTGCTTGGCTACAAAATCCATCATCTGCCCAAAATCCTCCTCGGTTTCACCGGGATGACCGGCGATCAAAGTGGTTCGGAGTGTGATCCCTGGTACTTTATCTCTGATTCTCTCAATCAGACCTTCGGTGCGCTCTCTGGTGATACCACGGCGCATCAGCTGCAGCATGCGTGTAGATCCATGTTGCAATGGTATATCCAGATAGTTGCAGATATTGGGCCTTTCTGCCATCATTTCTAATACATCTTCGGGAAAACCTGTGGGAAATGCATAATGCAACCTAATCCAGGTCAGCCCTTCAATATCAGATAAGCGGGCTAAAAGTTCCGCCAAGTTTCGCTTTTGGTAGAGGTCCAGTCCATAGTAGGTGCTGTCCTGAGCTATTAGTAACAATTCCTTCACTCCTTGAGCTACCAAGTATCTGGCTTCAGCCTCTAATTCTTCTATCGGTTTTGAACGGTGCTTTCCTCTCATCAAGGGTATGGCACAAAAAGAACAGGGTCGATCGCAACCCTCTGAGATCTTGAGGTATGCGTAATGTCTGGCAGTGGAAGTGATGCGCTCACCGATCAACTCATGTTTATAATCTGCATTGAATTTTTTTAGCAGCAACGGTAACTCCATAGTCCCAAAGTAGGCGTCAACATTGGGGATTTCTTTTTCTAGATCATCCCGATAACGATGTGATAGGCAGCCTGTGACATAAAGCTTATCAATTTGACCTGCATCCTTTGCCTCGGCATACTGAAGGATGGTGTCAATGGATTCCTGCTTAGCGTTTTCAATAAATCCACAGGTATTGATGATCACCACGTTAGCATCACCACTGCTAGATTCGTGTTGTACATCAATTTTGTTGCCTTTCAGTTGGGTTATCATTACCTCCGAGTCCACCAGATTCTTTGCACAACCCAGTGTGATCACATTTACTTTATCCTTATTTCGAGCTCCGGTTTTCAAGACTTGATTTTAATAGTGTGGTAAAATTACTAAATCACACTCAAACTCAAACTCACACTCTATCTGCTGTTGCTGTAATTTATTTTATCTTTGATTTTTTGAAAATCAATATCCCATGAGAAACAGGGTTGTCGGTAACCTAGCAATAGTTGCAGTGATTGTGGGAGTTATGACTTGTGCGCCCGACGAACTATGCTTTACCGAAAACGGCTCTGAGGTTCGAATCGATTTCAAGAGGATAATTTATCCTGATACCGATAGCGCGTTCACTGAAAATGACACCCTGATCTTTTTGCAAATCAAAGCTCTGGATACTGATAGTGTGTTTGTTCAGATGGATACCTTGTCGACGGTTGTGCTGCCAATTAATACCGGTTCAGATGAAACCACATTTTTGTTTGATACCGAGCGAGGTGCTTATGCGCTGGAGCTTTCATATCAAAGAAAACAACGACTGATTCCAGCAGATTGCGGACCTGAACAAATATTTGATGAATTGGCTGCAACAACATTTAGTTTTGATTCACTTGCGGTGATACAACCCAGGCTAATTGACCCACCAATTACCAATGTTGAGATCTATCATTAGCACGGTATTGCTGTTTAGCTCGATCGGTTTATTTGGTCAGGTGCAAATAGAGGAGGATACTACCAGAGTACGCCCTCCAAGGCCTCCCAAGGTTAAAAAAGAACCAGAGGAGTTCATCCCAACATCCGTGAAATTAGGTTTGGACCTGAATAGTTTTGCCAGAAACTTTTGGGATGAAAACAAGAGCTTTCAAGAAATACAGGTAGATATAGATTTTAGACACTATTTATTAGCATTAGAATTCGGCACTTCCGATGTAAGTGAGTCGGGGGAAGGTTTTTCCTACCAAAATCAAGGAAGTTACTTCAGGGTTGGTCCTGACCTCAATTTTCTCTACAGTCCGGAGCACCATCATGCGGTATTCGTAGGTTTGAGATATGCCACCAGTACTTATGATGATGAGTTGGAATATGATACCGAGGATGCTTTTGGTACTACCCGTATTTCTTCATTTAATGACAAAGCCAAGGCTCAATGGGCAGAGCTGGTAACTGGGACTAAGATCAATATTTGGAAAGGCCTGTTTATAGGGTTTGCCATTCGATATAAGTTCCTAAAAAGTGTTAAATCGGGAGATTTGGAACCCTATTGGATACCGGGGTTCGGGGAAAACCGAATGGATGACAATGACCAATTTGGCTTCAGCTATTATCTATGGTGGAGGTTCGGTTTTAGAAAAAGACCCACTAAAAATGACGCTGTGGAAAACTTGAAATAAGGGCTATTTATTATGATTTCTGGCTAAAAAAGATCTTCTTGGTCAGGAGTTGTAATTCCGAACAAATAATCGACATGGATCTTTTTGATCTTAATGGGAAGATAGCACTAGTAACCGGAGCATCTCAGGGAATTGGTTATGCCCTGGCGAAGGGACTGGCTCAAGCAGGTGCTGAGGTATACTTAAATGCCAGGAACCCAAGTAAGCTGGAACGCGCAATCAAATCGTTGCAAACGGAGGGTTTTCAATGTATTGGATTGCCATTCGATGTGACCAATTCAGCGCAGGTGGAAAATGCAATGGAAAAGGTGACTAACCAATCCGGGACCCTGGATATTATTATCAATAATGCTGGAATTATTCGTCGACATAGAATGGAAGAATATCCGCAGCAAGACTGGGAAGATGTAATTAAGACAGACTTGACGGCTCCATTTATCATAGGGAAAGAGGCTGCCAGGTATATGATTCCTCAACGAAGTGGAAAGATTATAAATATTTGTTCTCTGATGAGTGAAATCGGACGTGATAGTGTAGGAGCGTATACAGCTGCTAAAGGTGGCTTGAAAATGCTTACAAAGAATATGGCTACGGAGTGGGGGAGGTACAACATTCAGGTAAATGGAATAGGTCCAGGATATATTGCCACTCCTATTAACGAAGAGTATCGGGCTGAAGGAAATCCACTTAATGAATATATCCTCAGTCGAACTCCAGCCGGCAGATGGGGAAAACCAGAAGATTTGGTAGGATCGGCGATCTTTCTGGCATCTTCAGCATCTGACTACGTGAATGGCCATATTCTGTACGTCGATGGAGGTGTTTTATCCACTTTTGGTAACCCAGATTAAAAATAGGGAAAATGAAGAAAATGCGTCTTTCCATAGCCATAGCAGGGGCAAACGCACTTCCGAGCGCATTTGTGGTATTTCGAGGGTTTGAAGAGTCCATTCGAAGGGCCGCTGATCTAGGATTAGACGGCATTGAGTTGGCATTGAAAAGTACCAACGAAATTGATGGGAATAAACTTTCCCAATGGCTTGGCGACACAGGATTGAGTGTTTCTTGTATCTCCACTGGGCAGGTATTTGCAGATACCGGTCTTATGTTTACCGATGGGGACCAAGGGAAGCAGGCCCGGGTGAAGTCAATATTTAAGGAATTAATTGATCTGGCGGCTGACTATGGGCAAATGGTGAACATTGGTCGGGTTAGGGGTAAACTTGGTGAGGAGCCGGATAG
>JANQPK010000151.1 GCA_028289505.1 Cyclobacteriaceae bacterium | reverse complement strand
TACTGCCTTCAATAACCTTGGACCCGAGGAACTTCCGGTTTTTGCCGAGGACCAAATAAAGCATCCAGAAACGGTAATAGATACGCTTACAATTGGAAGTGGAGATTTCAATCACCTCAAAACTGGATGGGAACCCAGGCTGTCAATTAATTATCGGCTGACCGACAGGTCATCCTTGAAGATGGGGTACAGCAGGACTTATCAATACATTCATTTGTTTTCAAACACCGTAGCATCGCTTCCGACGGACCTCTGGCGACCTTCTGACCCTAACCTGGAGCCAGTATCTGCCCACATTTTTTCCTTGGGGTATTATCGTAATTTTCAAGCGAACCTGTTTGAAAGTTCTTTGGAAGTTTTTTACAAGGACATTGATAACCTCATTGATTTCACTAATGGGACCAGGGTTTTATTAAACCCAGAGCTGGTATTTAATACATTGCAGGGTACCGCTAAAGCTTACGGAGTGGAGTACATGCTCAGGAAAACTAGAGGTAAACTAACCGGCCGTCTGGCTTACACCTATTCCAGGGCTAAATCCAAATTTGAGAGCGAAATACCCGGACAGAGTTTAAATATGGGTGAGACTTTTCCCGCTAATTTTGATCGTCCTCATGATCTTAATTTATTCGCAAACTTTCAACTAGGTCGTCGATGGCACACCTCCTTAAATTTTGTTTACACCACAGGGCGACCCATCAGTCTTCCGGAATCCAGCTTCAGAATTGGAGGCGCAATAGGTTTTGCTGATATTTTTCGGAATCAGTTCAGAGTGCCGGATTTTCACCGGCTGGATTGGTCTGTTTCGTTGGAGGGTAGCAACAAGAAAGATCGTAAATGGCTTACCAGTTGGACATTTTCAATTTATAATGTTTACGGTAGGAAAAACGTGTTTTCAGTTTTTATAAATGGTGAGGATGGGAGGCCCAGACAATTGTCTGTTTTAGGGGCCCCTTTTCCTTCCCTTGCACTAAACATAAAGTTGAATCACCATGAATAAATACGGTTACCTATTGATCATATTCATTTTTTCCTGTATCGATGAATTCTCTTTACAGTCAGATATTCCTGATGCCCAACCTGTAGTGGAGGGTTTGATTGCTGACATACCAGGTGATTCATTTGTGCGTATCTCATCCAAATTAGGCCTGCAGGGCATTCAGCAAGACCCAAGCGATCTCATTACCCGAGCTGAAGTATCGGTTCAGGATGGTAATGGGAATGATATTGTTTTTGTGGAGGTATCGAGTGGACTCTACCGACCTCTGGACCATCAATTTGTTGGCAGCCCGGGTGAATCATTTACACTTTATATAACCTTAGCGGACGGCCGGAGCTACCGGTCCCACGCAGAAACTATGAATGTTGGGGTACAGGTAGATTCAGTATTCGCTGATTTCAAGCAGACCGTTGTTCCAAATACCGAACAGCTCTCAGGAGAGCATAACTTTTTTATTACCGTAGCTGCTCCTTCGAATCGGAATACACTTTTCAGGACCCAAAGTTTTGGTATTGCTCAGGTAGCTGCTGTGATAGATCCTTCACCCGGTCCATGCGGGAGTCTTTGTGCAGAAATTTGCTATTCCTACAGGAGACCGATTAATCGGAAAATCACACTGGGTAATACCGACGGATCCAATCAAAACAGGGTCACCCTCAAAGTGGCGACAGAACCATATGATTTTCACAGTAGATACTTTATTGAAGTTAAAACTTATTCTCTCAGTAAACAGGGCTATGAGTTCTGGACTGGTTTGGCCAATCAACAGGATATTGAGGGGACCATATTCGATCCCCAGTTAGCAGAGGTAACAGGAACCAACATCTTTCAAGTTTCCAATAACGAACCTATCATAGGTTATTTTGGAGCTTCCCAAATCAATAGTGACTCCTTGTTGATCAATCGTTCCCAGACAGCTGGATTTGTAACTTCGATTCCTGTCACCAGAACCAGTTGTCTTGATGTCTGGCGGGATGCCACTTATGACGTGCCACCACAATTCCAATAAAGGCATGAAGGTGTTTGGATGGTTTTTAGTAGGGCTAATGATGTGCATTCCTTTCAGGTATGCCAAGGCGGATTGTGCCTATTTTCATTTACAGAAGAATTACTTGGTAGATGATCGGAACCTTTACGGCGCGTTGTTTACCAATTTGTGTGCTGACCTCTATCCTCAGGTATCAGTTATGCTCTTGGATATTCATAACCAATCAATAGCAACCGCTTGGTTGAGACTCGAAGCCAAAGTGCAACCTTTTAAACTCAAAATACCTGCCACCCTACCCGAAGGGATGTACAGGCTGGTTGCCCTTACCCAAAACCAATCAAGAATGCTTGCTACCAGGGATATACCGGTATTTAATCAGGACCGGAACGCTCTTTCCAAAGAGAAATCAGCTGAAACTCTAAAGGTTAAAGATAAATCAGCAGGATTGAAGGTGAGCTGGCTTATTGAGGGAACTGATTCAAGCAAGGTGATGAAGCTTACCATAACTCCTGACCAACCCACTGACACTCCCATTAGTCTATCGATGAAGGTTAACGATTTGGCCCAGAGTCAGATTGATCCATTCCCGCAGGCTGGTGGTGAATATTCTGCAACATTCAAAGGCAATTCTCTTGCCTCCCATACTTTTGCACTGGAAGGAGTACTGCAAAACTCACAAGGTCGAGGCTGTGGTTATTGTTCAGTTATGTTAACTATTCCCGCTGAAGAGCAGGGTATTTTTTATACCAGTACTGATGCTCAAGGAAAATTTAAATTTACCGGATTGTCACACCTGGGAACTCAAAAGGCCTTTCTTAGTTACCAGGCTAATGACATGAGCTTCGATTTGCAATTTCAGCTTAAAGAACACAAACATCCCGTGCCTTCCGGTAGTCCTAACATCAGTTTTCAGACTGCTAAAGAAAATCTGTGGCCTCAAATTCAACGCCACAGGGTAACAGCCTCACTTCGACAAACACCCGAAAGACATCTGATACCAGCAGATGAAAATCCTGTGGTGGACATACAACTTTATCCAAAGCATGATTATCAAATTGTTTTCGACGAATACAAATTGTCAGAAGACATGAAACGTACCATCAAATCAATAATACCCTATGTCAACACTATTAAGAAAACTCAAGTGAGGGTTTTTTCGGTAGAGAATCGCAAGAACTTTGCCAGCGCTCCTCTCATTTTATTGGACGGGATACCGATAGACAGTGAGATAGCCCTGACAATAGATCCAAGGACCATTCAAAGAGTGGAAGTGATCAATAAGAGAAGATCCTTGGCGCAGATTGGCAATGTGGCTGAGTTCGGGGTGCTTTCGTTTATTACCAAGAATGGAACAGATGAGAGCAGGTATCCCATGGTTAAGAAAATTTTCATAAGCGGGTTTGACAATATTGTTCCAGAACCACAATCAGCATCAGACATCAGTTTTGTGAGGAGTTTATATTGGAATCCTTACCTGGAACTGGAGCCTGGAGCCCCAGTTGTGCTACAGATCCAGTTACCAGCATACTATCTTGAACTGTTGCTATCGATTGTAGGCATTAGGGATAATGGTGTATATGTGTACTATCAGACAAGAATTGCCGGAAAATAAACTATTGAGGTTTGATTCTTAAATTGGAATCTCCGACCTTTAAATTTGAAGGTGAACTTTTTCAAATTGAAAGTAAAACAACTATCACTTCTTGCCTGGACCTATCTGACGCTGGTAGGAGTGTTGGGAAGTACACTGATGATTCCTATGGCCTACCTGGACTTCGAACTTCGAAAGGAGTACATTCAGGAAGTTTTATGCATCAACCGAGAGAAACCTGAACTCAGTTGCGAAGGCAAATGCTTTCTAAAGATGAAATTGGATCAGGCTCAAGATATACCTGCTGCAGATCGACAGTCAGCCTCTGAGAACTTTCAGCTTACTTTTTTCAGAGGGGCTGAAACTCAACTGTTCTACGTCCCTGCAAGTGTTAATGAGACTAGTGATTTTAGTCCCCATTTGATTTTGGATTTTACCTCCCAGTTCGCTGCTTCCGTATTCCACCCACCTAGGATCTAGGTTAGTAACTAATTCTACGAATTCTACCCTTACTCGAGGGTGCTAAATTAACTTATTCTTAACCGGACTGTTGTAAGCGCATCAGTCCTAAAATCCTATTAAAAGTCATGAGAAAGCTTTCTCTACTATACGCCACATTTATTTTCATTTCAATTAGTTCAATCTACGCCCAAGAAGACCTGCCTCCCACCGCTCGTCCGGATGGGCATGCTCCCATTGGAGTTATGGGGGATCATATGCATAAGAAAGGTGAGTTCATGCTATCCTATCGATACATGAATATGAAAATGGAGGACAATAGGGATGGCACTGATGATCTCACTCCTGAAACCATAGTCACCACAGTACCCAATCGTTTTTTCGGTATGCCCATGCAGCCTCCAACCCTGAGGGTGGTACCTACGGAAATGACCATGCACATGCATATGTTTGGTGCCATGTATGCACCAGCAGATTGGATTACCGTGATGGCCATGATCATGGTGGTCAATCAGGAAATGAGCCATATTACTTTTCAGGGGGGGATGGGTACCAATCAACTAGGAACATTTGTAACGGAGTCTAGTGGATTAGGAGATACCCGGCTTTCTGCATTGGTAAAACTAGTCTCTAGTGGTAATCACAAGTTACACCTCAACGCAGGAATCAGCTTCCCTACAGGATCCATAACTGAACAAGATGAAATCCTGACTCCTATGGAAATGCGACCCACAGTTCGGATGCCATATCCTATGCAATTGGGGTCCGGCACTTTTGACCTCCTGCCAGGCATTACCTACACCAGCCACAGTGGTAATCTCGGTTGGGGTGGACAGCTTTTGGGAAATGTTCGTTTAGGCGAAAACGATGAGGAATACAGCTTGGGTAATATATTTCAAGTGACTGCTTGGGGCAGTTATATGTGGGCCCCATGGATCAGCACTGCGATGAGACTCGCAAGCTTTAGCCAAGGTGAGATAGATGGTATAGACCCCACCATTACGCTGCCGGTGCAAACCGCAGATCCAGATTTTCAAGGAGGGACCCGGTTGGATGGCTCCTTGAGCGTAAACCTGATAGGTCAGAAAGGATTCATTCGCAACCACAGGTTAGCGATTGAATACGGTGTGCCCTTGATGCAGGATCTCAATGGACCTCAAATGAAAGTCAAGTCCAATCTGGTGCTGGGTTGGCAATATGCCTTTTAGCGTATGATATGATAAATGTCACTTGCATATCTGCCTTTTGCTGCCGATGCAGCGGAGGACGGTCAATACCTTTGTGGAATTAA
>JANQPK010000139.1 GCA_028289505.1 Cyclobacteriaceae bacterium | reverse complement strand
AACCAGATTCGCCGGTCACTACAGAGTGAGCAAGAATCCCAGAATCCGAACCGAGGGAGTTGATTTTAAGGGGAATCAGAGATTTGCTACCAGATTCTCAAAAAACCGTTTCTATCGCAAAAAATCTAGGGAACAGCAGTTATTTGCAGGAAACTATAAAGTGCGTCGTACCAAGGGCAAAGATCTGCACCCCAGTGCCACCTACAGCGGGGGCCGACTTAAAGACCCCAATAAGCGTGATGATTTCTCGCGCAAATGGAAACTGTTGCTTGCCAAGACCCAGAAGAACGCCGACCAACCCAAACACTTGAAAGCAAAATCCAAGAAACCCAAATACGATCCAAAACAAAAGGATCTGTGGTACGACTAGATAGCTGAATCCAAACTAAATGCTTGGTTTTTCTGTTATTACAGAAATAGCTAAATTTGATAGCTGCTACTGGCATTAAATGAGACCAATCTACGCTTTTCTGCTTTTGTTTTTCTTGAGTTTTCAGGTACAAGCTCAGGAGACAGAAGACTATGAATACAACAGCGAATTCATTTGGGGTATCAATAAGAATACCCGGGGTGGATTGATCGGAGGATTCATTCTTAAAAAGAGTACTCGTATTAGTGAAAATCAGTTTCAGACCTATGGGTTGGAGCTGATGAATGTCAAACACCCTAAGGAAACCAGAATATCAAATCCTCTAAATGGGAACTCTTATATATGGGGCAAACAAAACTACCTCTATTCAGTCCGTTTGCAATATGGACGGGAGCAAATCATATTCAAGAAAGCTTCCTTCCAGGGATTGCAGATCCATGCTATACTGGCTGGAGGACCGACCATCGGACTAGTAGCACCATATTATATTCAGAATAGCAGTGGGTTTAACGAGCCATTTGACCCGGAAAAGCATGTAGATTTCAGGGATGTTCTGGGAACGGGCAATATCTTACAGGGAATCGGAGAGTCTGAAGTCAAATTTGGATTAAACCTGAAACCAGCACTTAGCTTTGAGTTTGGAGCATTTAAGTCAAATGTGTCTGGGATCGAATTGGGGATGGTGCTTGAAGGTTTTACCGAGGAGATCATTCTAGTACCCAATGACAGCAATGACCAATTCTTCACCTCCTTTTTTGTTACACTGTTTTACGGCCGTAGACGATAATCAAATCTTATGATAGAATTACCGGTAATCACTCCTCAAGAAGGACGTCCTCGAAAACCCGATTGGTTGAGGGTTAAATTGCCTGTTGGGAAGGAATATGCCAAAGTAAGGAAGCTGGTTGATCAGCATAAACTTCATACTATTTGTGAAAGCGGCAATTGTCCCAATATGGGAGAGTGCTGGGGTGCCGGCACCGCCACATTTATGATTCTTGGAAATGTGTGTACCAGGAGCTGCTCTTTCTGCGCTGTGGCTACTGGTAGACCACCAGAGTACGATGAAGATGAGCCACAGCGGGTAGCTGAAGCCATCAAGTTGATGGAGGTAAAGCACGCGGTCATAACTTCGGTAAATCGTGATGAATTGAAAGACCGAGGTGCTGAAATCTGGTACCAAACAGTGGTGAAAGTGAAGGAGTTAAGTCCTGAAACGACTATAGAGACATTGATACCTGATGTAAAAGGCAACTGGGAGGCCTTGTATCGCATGATCAGTGGTGGTCAGGAGGTGGTTTCTCACAATATGGAAACCGTAGAACGGCTTTATCGACCTGTAAGACCCCAGGCTAAATATCACCGGAGTCTGGAGCAAATAAAACGCACCAAAGAAGCTGGTAAACGAACAAAATCCGGAATTATGCTGGGACTTGGTGAAACCAAAGAAGAAGTCTATGCCGCCATGGATCATTTGGTGGATCACGGTCTGGATATTCTCACCCTAGGACAATATCTGCAACCGACAAAATTGCATATAGAAGTGGCTGAGTTTATACATCCTGATACTTTTGCACACTACCGGGAAGAAGGACTCAGACGAGGCCTTAAATACGTAGAATCAGGTCCTCTAGTACGCTCTTCCTATCATGCCGAGCGACACGTCCACGTCTAACAAGACAACCTAATCTCATAGGTGAGCTGGTATTTGACCGTAGCCGATATTCTTTTATATTGTACCTTCGGATTACCGGTGTAAGTGAAGTATCTCCAAATCATATTCCTACTATCTATTTGCGGCAACATGGTTTTTGCACAGAGATTTTATCGTTCCAGTGCACCAGCTAAACTAAATCAAACCACCTCAAATCTAAAGCAGGGGAAATGGGTGGCCATATCCGGTGACAAAGTAAAATCCATTACCCATTACAAGGATGATAAATTACACGGACTTGTGGTTAAATACTGGTCTAATGGTCGACTGAAATCCCAGGAGGAGTATCGTAATGATATTCTGCATGGGTTTTTCAAAGATTATTATCGAGCGGGTAGTAAAAACCGGGATGGAAACTATCAACGTGGGCAGCGGTTTGGCACTTTTACCAAGTACTGGGAAAATGGCAATCTAAGGACCCAGGTCAGTTTCGAAAATGACGTAGAGAATGGTTTTATGCGAGAATACTACAAGGATGGTACCTTAAAGAGAGAAACTCCCTATGTCCAGGGAATAGTACAAGGCGATGTAAAAATGTACAACAAAAAAGGCGACCTGATAAGATCCAAGACTTTTGTTGGCTCCACTAATAATTAGTAACAGGTGATCAATTCTGAAGAATTCAGACAACATGCTCATCAGTTAGTTGACTGGATGGCCGACTACTTTAACAATATTCGAGACTACCCGGTTAAATCACAAGTTGCGCCTGGCGCGATCATGAAGCAGCTTCCAGAATCCCCTCCCCTACAGGGAGAGCCCATTCAAGATATCTTTGAGGATTTCAAAAAAATCATACTTCCTGGTATTACGCATTGGCAACATCCAAACTTTCATGCCTATTTTACTGGAAATTCCAGCTACCCTTCGGTTTTAGCTGAGATGCTGACTGCTACTTTAGCAGCACAGTGTATGTTATGGGAAACCTCACCGGCAGCAGCAGAGCTTGAGCAGAAAATGCTGGATTGGCTCAAACAATTGCTCCTACTCCCGGAAGATTGGAGCGGGGTAATCCAGGATACAGCCTCGACTGCCACCCTGGTGGCAATAATATCGGCCCGTGAATGGAAATCTGATTGGAAAATCAATGAACGAGGTTTTACAAACCAAGAGAGGTTTACCATTTACTGCTCTGCACAAGCGCATAGCTCAGTGAGTAAAGCCGTACGCATTGCCGGAATAGGACTGGGATCTTTGCGAAAAATTGAAGTGGATGATCAATTCGCCCTAATCCCTGATAAGCTGATAGCACAGCTGCAGCAGGATTTGAAAGCGGGATTCACCCCATTGCTGACGGTTGCTACTATAGGTACTACAGGCACTACCGCGGTGGACCCATTAGCAGAGATTAGTGAAATATGCCGTGAATACGGATTATGGTTGCATGTTGATGCTGCATGGGCAGGTACCGCTTTAATACTGCCGGAGTACCGGTGGATGTCATCCGGTCTGGAACACGCAGACAGTTTTGTTTTCAACCCCCATAAATGGATGTTTACCAATTTCGATTGCTCTGCATACTATGTCAAAAATCCGGAGATTCTTAAGAAATCATTCACCCTGATCCCGGAATACCTCAAAACCGGAACCAAGGGGGTAAACAACTATTCCGATTGGGGCATCCAGCTGGGGAGGCGATTCAGAGCCTTAAAACTGTGGTTTGTAATAAGAAACTTTGGCGGTGATGGTCTGCGTAAAAAAGTAGCTGAACACGTGAGTTGGGCTAAGCAACTGGCAGAAAAGGTGGAGCGTCATTCAGATTTTCAACTGATGGCTGCTGCCCCGTTAGGAGCAGTATGCTTCAGGTACCATCCACAATCTTATCAATCTGACATTAACCAGTTGAATCGAGAACTGTTAAATAAGGTCAACCAGGGTGGAAAAGCATATATCACACACACCGTATTGAATGGTACCTACGTATTGAGGCTAGTAGTAGGCCAAACCTATCAGTTAAAAGAAGATATAGATAATGCCTGGGCATTAATCCAGGAAACTGCGGCAGAATTGAAATAAAACCCTAAGAACTGAGATCCAGTACCTCTTGGTATTCTTCAACAGGGATACAACTGCATACCAGGTTTCTGTCCCCATAAGCACTATCAATTCTACTGACACTAGGCCAGAATTTATCTTCAATAACGTAGGGTAATGGATAGATAGCCTGTTGTTTGGAGTAGGGGTATTCCCAATTCTCGCTCATAGCAATTGCCGCGGTGTGTGGCGCATTCTTGAGTAGGTTATTGTTGGTGTCCGCAATACCCTGCTCAATTTCTTGAATCTCCTCTCGTATGGCCAACATGGCTTGACAAAATCTGTCCAGCTCCTGCTTGGATTCACTCTCAGTGGGTTCAATCATCATAGTGCCGGCTACCGGAAAGGAAACCGTGGGAGCATGGAACCCGTAGTCCATCAGTCGCTTTGCGATGTCTTCAACCTCCACCCCCACGGACTTGAAAGATCTACAATCAATGATCAGTTCATGTGCACACCGTCCACCGGTACCTGTGTAGAGAATATCGTATGCGGTCTTTAGCTTATGCATGATGTAATTCGCATTTAAGATTGCTGCCTCCGTTGACTCACGGAGCCCCTTCTCACCCATCATTGCAATGTAGGCATAACTAATAGCCAAAATGCTGGCACTTCCCCAGGGAGCAGCGCTAATAGCTGAAATAGCCTGCTCTGGCCCCATATTGATGATTGGACTACCAGGAAGAAATGGCTTTAAGTGTGCCGCCACACATATGGGACCCATACCCGGGCCTCCACCACCATGTGGAATACAAAATGTCTTATGCAAGTTCAAATGACATACATCTGCTCCAATCTCAGCTGGGCTGGTCAGGCCCACCTGTGCATTCATATTGGCCCCATCCATATAAACTTGTCCCCCGGCCTGATGTACGATATCGCAAATCTCTTTAATCCTTTCCTCGAACACTCCGTGAGTGGAGGGGTAGGTCACCATCAAGGCTGACAATCGATCTTGGTATTGAGTGACTTTCTGCTGCAGGTCCGAAACATCTATGTTGCCAAGTTCATCGCAGTTAACAATTACTACTTTCATACCTGCCATAACCGCACTTGCCGGGTTAGTGCCATGTGCAGAAGAGGGTATCAAAGCGATATCCCTGTTACCTTGGTGATTACTTTGGTGATACGCCCGTATAACCATGAGGCCTGCGTATTCTCCCTGAGCTCCGGAATTGGGTTGCAAAGAAGTTGCAGCAAATCCAGTAATGGTACTAAGCCAAGCTTCTAATTCTGTAAACATCTCACGATACCCTAAGGCTTGATCTCTGGGAGCAAAAGGATGAATATTAGCCAATTCGGGCCAAGTGACCGGCATCATTTCCGCTGTTGCATTTAGCTTCATGGTACAAGAGCCCAGCGATATCATACTGTGTGTAAGCGAGAGGTCTTTGTTTTCAAGTCTCTTCAAATATCTCAGCATCTGATGCTCGGTTTGGTATGAGCTGAAAACCGGATGTGTTAAATACTCAGTTTTTCTGTTCAAGCTTTGGGGCCATCGATAATCCAGATCAGTGCTTAGCTCCTGCAACTCTACTCTGCCTTCCTGCTGTGTAGCCTTGCTAAATATGTTTAGAATACGCTCGATATCCTCAATCTTGGTGGTTTCATCTAAAGATATACCTATGGCAGTATCTCCGTCATACCTAAAATTGCACTCATTCAGCAGTGCCAGTACTTTGATGCTCTCAAGCAGGGCTGCGTTGGGCATGGCAACCGTCAATGTGTCAAAGTAGTTTTTATTGACAATATTGAACCCAAGCTGACCTAATCCCCGGGCCAGAATTATGGTTAGGCCATGAACTCTGGAAGCTACTGCCTTAAGTCCAACCGGTCCGTGATAGACGGCATACATTCCAGCTATCACAGCTAACAATACCTGAGCCGTACAAATATTGGAGGTTGCTTTTTCCCTCCTGATATGCTGCTCCCTGGTTTGTAGTGCCATTCTATAGGCTTTATTTCCACTCTGGTCTAAGGATACTCCGATGATTCTACCCGGAATCTGTCGCTTAAACTTATCTCTGGTTGCGAAATACGCAGCATGCGGACCACCGTATCCCATAGGGACTCCAAATCGTTGAGTGGAGCCCACAACAACATCAGCACCCATTGTTCCAGGGGCTTTTAGTAAGGTAAGGCTGAGCAGATCCGCTGCCATAATAACCAGTACATCATTTTCATGGGCTAAATCAATCAGATCCTGGTAGTCCTGCACCTTACCTTCAAGGTCTGGATATTGTATGATGCATCCGAAGTAGGAGGAAGGATCATCCTGAAAATCAGCCAAGGGAGCCACCACCAGATCTATTCCTAATGGATTGGATCTGGTACGCAGAATGTCTAAAGTTTGAGGAAAGATTTTGTCATGGACAAAGAAACGATGGTTTTGCTTGGCCGGTCCCTTTCTTAAACTATACAGCATACTCATGGCTTCTGCAGCCGCAGTACCTTCATCCAACAAGGAAGCGTTGGCAATCTCCATATTGGTCAAGTCGCAAACTACCGTTTGAAAATTAACCAAAGCCTCTAACCTTCCCTGAGCTACCTCAGCCTGATAAGGTGTATAGGCGGTGTACCAACCTGGATTTTCCAAAATGTTACGTTGAATTACCGGGGGCAAATAGCAGTTGTAGTATCCCATACCGATGAATGATTTATATACCTTATTTTTCTTCATCAGATTTGAAAAGGAATCTAGGAAATCGTGCTCGGTTTGTGCCTCCGGCAAATTAAGCGGCTGATCCAAGCGAATCTCCGCCGGCACCGTCTGGTCGACTAACTGCTGAATACTGGAGGCTCCTACTTGCTCTAACATTTGTCGGATCTCATCATCTGAAGGCCCAATATGACGTTGAGAAAACGATCTATGATTGCTTATTTCTATACTCATTGACTTGTTCAGTGACCACCAAAAATCCATACAAAGTTATAACATATAAGTCAACCGTTCATCAAAATCGACTTTATATCTGGACCATTTACTTGCTATATTTGCCAAGCTTTAGAATCCAATAAACTATGAAAAAGGTCCTGATGTTTAGTGGTCTGTATTTTTGCTCAATATTTTTGGTATACGCCCAATCTGCTCCTTCTTCAACCATCTCGGTGAAGATAGACTCTATCGCCATAAGCTACGCCAAGACCATCAGAGTGGCCGATTTAAATAACTATTTAAGCATACTGGCATCAGATGCATTGGAGGGAAGAGATACCGGAAGTAGAGGCCAAAAAATGGCTGCTGCCTTTATTCGAGAACACTTTCGTGACAACGGATTGGACCCAATCGTAATTGATGAATCTGATAGCTCGTATTTTCAGACCATGGAATTATACCGCAATGCTTACGGTAATGTATTTATTGAATCCAACGGTAGAAGATTCGTTCATCAGCAAGAAGTAGCATTCATTGGCAATGCTAGTGTCAATCAACCCAAGGCTTTGGTGCTGCAGTTTACCGGGGATGGCGAAGAAAGTGATTATGACGGCTTAAACGTGTCAGGGCAGATGGTAGCTTTTATAGCTAGATCCGCCGACGAGCGACTTCGTAAAACCAAAATCGCTCAAGACCAGGGAGCGGCCGCCCAGCTGGTTATTTACAGGGATAAAAAAACAGAGCTTAAGGAATTTTTTGACCAGTACAGGAATTATTTTACCTCCGAGACCATCTCCAAGCACCCAAGTCACTCGGGCAAGAATATCAGTTTTATTACCAGCCTTGATTATCTGGCAGATCTTTTGGATACTACCCAGGAAAGACTGGCAAAAGCACAGCAAAGAGCCAGCAGGTCATCCGGAAAGGCCTACAAAAAAATCAACCATCCGGTAACCCTCACTATAGAAAAGACCTCTGAGAAATTTGAAACGGAGAATGTATTGGGTCTGGTAGAAGGAAATGATAAAAAAAGCGAGATGATAGTGATAACGGCTCACTACGATCACGTTGGAAAAACGGATGACTTGATTTATAATGGTGCCGATGATGACGGTTCGGGAACTGCGGCGGTAATGGAATTGGCTCAGGCTTTTGCTGTAGCAAAGAAGAATGGACACGGACCTAGAAGAAGTATTTTGTTTATGACCGTAACCGGTGAAGAAAAAGGTTTACTAGGTTCTGAATACTATTCCCAGCACCCAGTATGGCCTCTGGATAACACAATAGCTAATCTGAACATCGATATGATTGGCAGAGTTGATGACGCCCACCTGGGGGCAGAGAACTATGTCTACATCATCGGGTCAGACCGCCTGTCGTATGATCTTCATACCATCAACGAAGAGGTCAATAAAATCTATACGGACCTGGAACTGGACTATACCTACAACGATCGTGATGACCCCAATCGATTTTACTACCGATCAGACCATTACAATTTTGCTAAACACAATATCCCCATAATATTCTACTTCAATGGTACCCATGATGACTACCATCAACCTACTGATACCATAGATAAAATCAAATTTGATATACTGAAAAAACGCAGTGAACTGGTTTTTTACTGTGCCTGGGAACTTGCCAACAGAGAGGAGAGGGTACGCTTGAATCCGTAAGAAAGAATCTTGAGGGAAGTAAAGGTTTACTTACCCCCAAGATCTTCTCAACCAGCTATGGAAAGAAAGATTTACTCCATCTTTCTGTTTACAAATATATAAGATAATGCGAATAAAGCTATTGAATTTTTTACCGATAGTTTTATTTGCTCTTCCGTTTCCGCTGGGGTGTTTTCTTTTGCTTTTTTCGGTGAAAAGCCCCTTGATAATTGGGGTCCTCACGTCGTCTTTGCTTGTCAATGGCACGATTTATGGCCTGTTGCTCCTCAAAGCTGGTGGCTGTAACCTCGATTTGTGGGGGCAAGTCATGTAGTTCAATTCGATGCTTGATTAGTTTTTCTATTTTCCGAAGGTGGTATGCTTCTCCTGGGTCAAAGAAAGTTATTGCGGTACCAACATTCTCCGCTCTACCGGTTCGACCTACCCTATGGACATAGTCCTCATACACCAACGGAACCTCAAAGTTAATGACATGACTAACCATGGTGACATCAATACCCCTGGCGGCAACATCGGTGCTAACCAGAATCCTTACCTGATTTAGCTTAAAGGCGTTGAGACTATTGAGTCTGGTGTTCTGTCCCTTATTGCTGTGAATCACCCTAATTTCTCCTTCGGCAGCACGCGTAAGGAATTTGTACAGGTTATCCGCTGCTTTCTTCGTTCTGACAAACACAATCACCTTGTTAAAACTTGCTGTATCTTGCAACAGATGATGCAACAGACGAACTTTAGTTTTAAAATTAGGTACTTCATACGCAAACTGTGTAACCGTCTGGGCAGTGGTGGCTGAGGGACTCATTTCAACCTTAACTGGGAATTCTAGAAACTCTTCTGATAATGTAAGCACACTTTGCGGCATGGTAGCTGAGAACAAAAGGTTTTGTCGTTTTAGGGGAATTACCTCTAGAATACGCCTGATCTGAGGCATGAAGCCCATATCCATCATCTTGTCTGCCTCATCTAATACCAGGGTTCTCAAAGCCTTGACTTGAATAACACCTCTAGTATAAAGATCCAAAAATCTGCCAGGTGTGGACAATAAAATATCTATCCCTGCCTCTATTCCCTCCAATTGTGACTTAGGACCCACTCCTCCATATATAGCCAGGGATCTAAGATCAGTGTGAGCACTAAGCTTCTGAACCTCTTGATACAATTGGGTGACTAGCTCCCGGGTAGGGGCTAAAATCAAGGCGCGAGGTGCTGTCCCTTCTGCATACTTGACTTTCATCAAAAGCGGTAGCAAGAAGGCCGCGGTTTTACCAGTTCCAGTTTGAGCGATCCCCAAAATGTCGTGTCCCGCCGATATCAATGGAATAGATCGCCTTTGGATTGGAGTAGGGGTACGATACCCGGCATCTTCAACAGCCTGCAGCAGTTGTTTGTTCAATTTGAACTGAGAAAATCCGGAACTATTCACGCTGGAAATAACGGTTTTCCAAAGCTAAAATTTTAAATCTAAAAAATTGTATAATTGCAATTATGGAGCAGATTCTGATCAAGCATGCACGATTGGTTAATGAAGGAAAAATCTATGAAGCGGACCTACTTACCAAAGGAGATCGCATCCTTAAAATAGGCCAAAATCTGAGTTCACCTGGAGCTGAAATCATCGATGCCAGAGGGCAATATTTGTTACCTGGAGTTATCGATGATCAGGTGCATTTTCGCGAACCTGGTTTAACCCAAAAGGGCACCATAGCTACAGAATCAAAAGCAGCGGTTGCTGGAGGCATCACCAGCTTTATGGAAATGCCGAACACAAAACCACCAGCACTTACACAAACCCTTTTAGAAAAAAAATATGACATAGGGGCTCGTGACTCTATGGCTAATTATTCCTTTTACATGGGGGCTTCCAATGATAATCTGGAAGATGTGTTGAAAACCAACCCAACACACGTCTGTGGACTAAAGGTTTTTATGGGTTCCAGTACTGGTAATATGCTGGTAGATGATGAGACCACCCTGGAAGCTTTGTTCTCTAAGGTAAACATGCTGATAGCCACCCATTGTGAGGATGAAGCTACTGTAAGAGCCAACTATGAACATTACCATTCGCAATACGGGGATGACATTCCATTCAGATTTCATCCCGCAATCAGGTCGGCCGAAGCCTGTTATCTCAGTTCATCCAAAGCGGTATCTTTGGCCAAGAAGTTCAACGCCCGGTTGCACATCCTTCACATTTCAACAGGTCGGGAAACTAAACTATTTGAGAGCTATAAACCACTTGAATCAAAATCCATCACAGCCGAAGCCTGTATACATCACCTGTGGTTTTCTGATCAGGACTACCCGGAAAAAGGCAGCACTATCAAATGGAATCCTGCCGTTAAAACTGCAAAAGATCGGGAGGAAATATGGGAGGCGTTGCTCAGAGGTAGTATCGACGTGATTGCAACGGACCACGCTCCTCACACCTTGGATGAAAAGAACAACCCTTACAGTAAAGCACCTTCTGGGGGTCCTCTGGTTCAGCATAGCTTAGTGGCCATGTTCGAATTTTTTCATCAAGGTAAGATTACCCTGGAAATGCTGGTCGAAAAAATGTGTCACAATCCAGCAATACTCTTCCAGGTCAAAGAGCGAGGTTATTTGAGAGAGGGGTATTTTGCCGATTTGGTATTGGTCGATCCCAACCAGCCATGGACTGTCAACAAACAAAATATCCTAGCCAAATGCGGATGGTCACCATTTGAAGGAACTACCTTTAAATCAGCCGTAACCCATACCATAGTTTCAGGGAAGTTGGCCTACATAGATGGTGCCTTTGACCAATCCATTCGTGGCCAAAGGCTGGAATTTGAGCGGTAAAAATTAAAAGTATTTGTTTGTGAAATACCGGCAATGCTCTAAGTTTGCATTCCAATATTTAGATCACGGTGGTTGTAGCTCAGCTGGTTAGAGCGCTGGTTTGTGGCACCAGAGGTCGTGGGTTCGAGCCCCATCTTCCACCCAAATACTATCAAAATTACTTGCGCCCGTTGCGCTTGGATGTTTTGAAAAGCTGAAACCTCACTTTTTCTATTGCTTCCATTAGTCCATTTTCATAGCTGTTGGACTTGAATTCCGCAAAAAGATCTGGACCGGGTACGTTCAATTTCAGCTTAACGGTCTTGTGATCCTCATCACTCTTACCTGGCCTGAGATACACTTCCGCCCCAATGATTTGGTCAAACTCAGTTTCCAAATCGTATAGCTCATTTTCAATGAACTGAACAAGAGATTGTGAGGCGTCAAAATTTACTGTTTGAATATCCGTTTTCATGATTCACTGTGACTTGAATTATTCCCTAAACTCGGTATTAAACAAATATTGTTTTATCCTTTATTTTGTCACAATCAAAAGGTTGGAATACCTTACATCCGCTTTTTATTGGTGGAAAAAATATGTATTCTTGTTAACTACATGACCCACATCACACACCAAGAATTTAATGCACTTCCACTCAGTGAAAAAATCCGTTTACTGTTCAAAAAAGGTAATTTTATCGTGGCAATCAGGTATTATGGATACAAGATAAACTTGTATCTGCTGCATAACTTCTACGTAGAAGTTTTTTACAACCACAAGCGGGATATGATTGAAAGAATCGAGTTACTGCCCGCGGTTCATACCCGGATGAAGTTCTACTCGGATCAAATTCAGCTTCCTACCAATTTATTGGACTAACGATTGGTGAATATCCAGTATCTGCTGGATTAAGGGATTCTGTTGGTCATTGTATAAGGTAAAATCAGCCTTTTCTACTCTCTCCTGATCACTAATTTGGTTGGAGATTATCGACATGACCTGATTACGGTCTCGATGTTGATCCCGTTTTAAGGTCCTTTCGATTCTCAGTTCCACCGGTGCCAGTACTACAATTAGCAAGTCAAGCTGCTCAAAGGAACCTGACTCAATCAGTAGGGCTGCTTCTTTAATAACGTAGGGGAACTTACTTTCATTTAATCTAGTCCAGCTGGTAAAATCTCTACCTACTTCAGGATGAACCAAGGCGTTCAATTGCTGTACTCTATTGGAATCTGAGAAAGCCACTTTAGCAAGGTAGCTGCGGTTCAACCTTCCTTGGTCATCATAACTTTGCTCCCCAAAGGCAGCTACGATCCCGTTGCGTAGATTTTCTGACTCTTCCATCAGCTGCTTGGCCCTGGAGTCTGCATCGTATACTGGTATGCCCAGAGTTTGAAAAATTCTGCCCACCAGGGACTTACCAGCCCCAATTCCGCCTGTGATTCCTACCTGCATTTGGTACAATGCCGGAAATAAAGCAATACTCTAATCCTTAGAGTATTGCTTACTTGCTTCATATGAGATGGAGGACTTTTCCATTTTGATTCTGGCACCTCGGTCAACCTCCACCGTTACCGTATTGTCATCTATGGCGGTTACCTTACCGTGGATACCCCCCAATGAAACGACCATGTCTCCCTTCTTAACAGCCTCAATAAACTTCTTTTGATCCTTTTGCTTCTTTTGCTGAGGGCGAATCATAAAGAAATAGAACACCAGTAGAATCCCACCTATAAAGATCAGATTCATAGTGCCAGCTCCTCCCCCGGGAGCTTGTAATAAAATGGTTTCAAGCATAATGTTTTGGTTTTACTACCTGTCCTATCCGGCAGCGTTCACTGAACCTTTGAGTCTCAGCTTCATTACTTTAGGATAAGTGTTGGCAGTAACGGTTACAGTAGGTGCTTGGTTACCTTTTTTACCTTTACTATCAAATCTGACAGCAATCTCACCAGTTCCTCCCACTGGAACAGGATCCTTGGAATAAGAAGGGACGGTACACCCGCAAGAGGCAGACGCACTTTGAATTATTAAGGGAGCCTCTCCAGTGTTAGTAAAAGTAAAAGTATGCTCTACCACTTGACCTGCGGATACAGTCCCAAAATCGAAGGTTTCTGAAGCGAAACTAAATTCCGGAAGCGGACCATCTGGCTTGACCTCAGGTTGTGCCGCGGCACTGGCATTAGCAGTGGGAGTGGCATTGAAGCTTGAAGATGCAGTGGCACCTCCATTTTCTAATTTCGCCATTCGTCGCTCCAATTCAGATACTCTTGACTCTAGTACACTATCACAACTAGCTGCTGCTATAATCAGACCAGCCAGTATCAAGTTGAATTTTATTGTCTTCATGCGTGAAATTGTTTTATTTTCTATCCTAAGTTACTAATAACAGATTCCGTGAACTCTGTTGTTCCCAGTTGACCTCCTAAATCTGCAGTACAGGATTCGGGATTAGCCAAGGTCTTATTTAATGCAACGTCAATAACTTGTGCAAAATTATTCAATTTTAAATGCTTTAGCATAAGTATTGCCGACCTAATTATGGCAGTAGGGTTGGCTTTGTTCTGCCCAGCAATATCCGGTGCAGATCCGTGAACGGCCTCAAAAATTGCGATATCATCACCCACATTAGCACCTGAAACCAGTCCCAAACCTCCTACCAAACCAGCACACAGGTCAGAAAGAATATCTCCAAACAAGTTGGTGGTAACGATAACATCGAATTGATCAGGCCTCAAAACCAACTGCATGCACATGTTATCAATAATGCGGTCATTCATCTCAATCTCCGGGTAGTCTTTGGATACTTCTTCTCCTGCCTCCAGGAAAATCTTTCCAATCCATTTCAGAATATTCGCTTTATGAACCAGGGTTACTTTTTTTCTCCCAAAAGCCCTGGCGTATTCAAAAGCAGCCCTTACTATCCGCAATGAGCCTTTCTTGGTGACTCTGGCTATTGAGTCTGCCATTTCAAGCCGGTCATCGTACAGTTCTAATCCGGCATATAACCCCTCTGTATTCTCCCTGAAGAGAACCGTATCCACATTATCAAATTTTGAATTGATACCAGGAGTTGATTTACAGGGCCTGATGTTTTGATACAAATCGAACATGTGTCGCAACTGTACATTGACACTTTTAAAGCCTTTGCCTACCGGGGTGGTGATCGGACCCTTGAGGGCAACTTTATTGGTCTGGACTGACTGTATCAGAGATTCGGGAATTAATTCATCCCCAGCCTCCAAGGTTGTCATACCCGCATTTACCTCTTCCCAAGA
>JANQPK010000138.1 GCA_028289505.1 Cyclobacteriaceae bacterium | reverse complement strand
GATTTTTGACTGATAAAACCAGTATCTGGATCCCTGTATTGGAGAAGATCAAACTTCTCACCAAGATAATTGCTGGTGCTGCACACTATATCTACCGGGTTGAAATGCGTAGATTGTTGAACAATATGCTGCTGGTCTGGATCATTGGGATCTACCTGAGAGGTTTCTACGATTTGCAAACTGGTAGTGCCATCTGATCCAAGCGTCCAGAAAGGACCTCCACCGGGCTCTCCTTCATTTTTAACCATTCCACAGACCCTGATAGGTCTATTAAGTTTAGCATGGACATAGTCCTTATCTATAGTCTGTGCTTCGGATGACTGGTAGTTTAGTTTTTCCTTTAAATACAGTACTGCATCATCTATGGCGGCAGCTTCACCAGCATCCAACCGTTTCAATAAATCAAAGATTTCAGTTCTTAACTGTAATAGCAGGCCTCCTAAAGCGCTTTTGAATCGATAGGTTTCCGCTTTGAGATGGTCGGGCACCACATTATCAATATTCTTGATAAAAATGATGTCCCCATCAATTTCATTTAGGTTTGCCAATAAAGCGCCATGCCCCCCAGGCCTGAAGAGTATACTACCATCATCATTGCGAAATGGTTGATTCTGCAGGTCTACTGCCACGGTATCAGTAGAGGGCTTTTGTTCGGAATAGGAAATTTGGAAAACCACTCCATACTGTTGCTCATACTGCTGCTTTACCGATTCCTCAAGCCCTTTAAACCATGATAAATGCTGGGGTGATACCGTAAAGTGTAACTTGGCACTACCATCCACATTCTTCCCGTAATTTGCGGCTTCCACCAAATGTTCCTCCATGGGAACACGGAACCCTTCCCCATAGCGATGAAAAGCCAATAAACCCTTGGGTAGGAAACCATAGTTTAACCCCTTCTCACCTAAGATATACTCCAATACCATCTGGAAATCCTCATGCTTAAGCTGCTGGCTCAAGTCAAGTCCATCCGTCGCAATAATTGACTTCAATTGATGGTAAAAGGCAAAATCTCCTATGCTTTCCAAAGCAGCCACCGCTTTAGGAAATTTGCTTGGCTGGTCGGGATCCTGCATCAATCCAAAGAAATCCTTAAACATGCGGCTGGCTGCACCAGAAGCTGGAACGAATTTAACTACACTTGTTCCACCCAGGTGATCCCGATAATAATCTATAAATGACTGGATCTGTTCAGGGGTGAGACGAATGATTCCATCACCTACAGGAGCCGATCTTTGTAGTTTCATAAAAGGAAAACCCTTTTGAAAGTTTTCTATCTGCTGATTAACCTGGGTTGGTGAGATTCCTTTCGATTCTAGCTGAGCTAGATCTTTCGTTGTTAGCATGCTTTGATTATTTATTTAATTCTGTGAATTCCTGATTAAATTTTGGGGTTCATAGCTCATCTTGATCCACAATGCCTTGAAGCAATTGGGGATCCATCAACTGCAATGCTTTGTCAGTCTCCTGTACTGGCAAACGACATGATTTGTTTTCACACACATAAATTGTGGTTTGTTCCGACACCAATTTGTTGGCAAGCAGTTCGAGGTCACCCTCCATTGTCCCACCCAAATAGATTACGTTGGGCAAGTAAAAGTGGTCGAACTCCTTCTGACGTGCACGCCACTCAGGACCCATTATGGCCACTTCATACAGGGGTTGGTTTTGTTGCAACATTAGCATAGCCCAATCACCGTAAAAAATTGGTTCATCCTGCATAGTGGGCAATATGTTAGCCAGCATTTGAGTAGCCATTTTCAGATACTCCTCTCGATATAGATAGGTTCCCAGATAGTATAAGTTATGGGCCATAGCACTATTGCTGCTGGGCATAATAGAATTGGAAAGCTCGGTTTTCCTGGTGATGAGTTGGGGGTCATCATCGGAGGTATAATAAAACATCCCATTGCTTTGATTAAAGAAATGATCGACGGCATACTCCGTAAGCTGCTCTGCTTCTCTTAACCATCGCTCTTCAAAGGTGGCTTCATACAAGCCGATACAAGCTTGAATAAATAAACCGTAGTCGTCCAGAAAGCCGTTAATACTGGACTTCCCGTCTTTATGGGTTCGAGTTAACCTGCCGTCGCTGGACTTGGCATTTTCCAAGAGGAACTCTGCGGTTTTAAGTGCGGTATCCAGAAACTCTTTGTCATCAAAAACCCGGTAGGCATCCAGGTACCCTATTATCGCCAATGCGTTCCATGAAGTGAGAATCTTATCATCCAAACCTGGAGCTACTCTTTCAGCTCTAATCTGGTATAATTTTTCTTTCACCTCATCAACATCTCGCTCCAGCTCCTCTTGGGTAAGGTTATACTGTTGCTGTATTTTCTCAGTGTCACCTGATAGCATTAAAATGTTTTTCCCATCTTCCCAGTTGCCACTTTTCTCCACTCCAAAGTACTCCATTACCCAATCAGCCTGGTCACCCAATACATCCTGCATCTCTTGCGCCGTCCATACATAAAACTTGCCCTCTTCGCCCTCACTATCAGCATCGTACGAAGAATAGAATCCACCATTCTCCGAAGTCATCTCTCTATTTAAGAAAGCGGTGGTTTCATAAACCACTTGCCGGTACAATGGATTCTTTGTCAACTGATATGCCCTGGCGTACAATCCAACCAGTTGCGCATTGTCGTAAAGCATTTTCTCAAAATGTGGCACCCTCCAATCTGGATCGGTGCTGTATCGAGCAAATCCACCGCCAATATGATCATAGATACCGCCATTGGCCATGCCACTCAATGTCCTGTTAAGGGCATCCAGTGACGGCTTATCTTTATGAAAATAATGGTACCTCATCAGATACTTCCAGCTACTCGGGGTGGGAAACTTCTCCATTCCCTTTCGGCCACCTTTCTCCATATCGATCTCATCCATGAAATCCTGGTGCATGGTATTCAACTCATCCGGTGAAATTTCCGATCTAGAAGTATTGAGTTCGACAGTTTCAATTATCTGTATACCTTCAGTGATCTTCTCGGCAACCTCATTCAGGCGTTCCGGATCTTCTTGGTACTGGCCCACCACATGCTCCAGGATCTTCTGCCAATCACTCCTGGGAAAATATGTGCCAGCGAAAATAGGTCTCCCATCTGGCAAAGCGATCACATTCAGCGGCCATCCGCCACGGCCGGTCATAATATAGGAGGCATCCATGTAAATCTTATCTACATCTGGCCTCTCTTCCCGGTCCACTTTGATAGATACGTAATGTTTATTCATTATCTCGGCCACCACGCTGTCTTCAAACGACTCCTTTTCCATTACATGGCACCAATGGCAAGCTGCATAACCCACGGATATTACCATCAGCTTCTGTTCTTTGCTGGCTTTTTTTAAAGCATCTTCACCCCAAGGATACCAATTGACTGGGTTGTGAGCATGCTGTAATAGATAAGGACTGCTTTCATTAACCAATTCGTTGGTGAATCGATGCTGAGCTTCTAATATACCTTGGCCCGATTGCTGACAGTTTACCAGAATTGTAACCAGAAATAAGCAATTCAACTTAAACATAGTTCTTTTTTTAAACAAGCCGCTCAACATAGAAGTATACCATAACAAAGCACACCGCGAGTTTGACTCCCGTACCAAGAATATAACCTAGAAAAGACCCGAAGCCGGATTTAATGGCTTTCTTGAGATCGTCGCCATTCAATAGCTCTCCAGCAATTGCACCTAAAAAGGGACCCACTATAATACCGATCGGTGGAAAGATAAATATCCCAGCTATTAAGCCTACTATACAGCCAATTACACCCATTTTGGATCCTCCAAACTGCTTAGCCCCTAAAATAGGCACTAGGTAATCCAAGAGTGAGACCAGCAATACTACCACACCTAAAGTTATAAGCAAGGTAGCAGTGAAATGCCCCATCGATGAAAAGTGTAACAATAAGATCCCCACAAAGCCCAAGGGAGGCCCTGGAAGTATTGGCAGAAAACATCCAATAACCCCCGTGACTACTAAAATCCCCGCTAGAATGATCATTACCATGTCCATTACCTTAGTAAATATAGTTTACCATAGCCTTTTTTGAATGCTTTGTCTGCAGAAGTTTCCCGGTGTTTAAAGCTATCTAGATCCCTGTGCAAGACTACCCTGTAAATGTATACGCCATTTGCCAGCTGATCTCCGTACTCGTCACGGCCGTCCCAGGCGTAGTCTGTGATATTGTTTCCAATCCGAATTACCCCGAGCTCATCCTGGGTGATTTCTCGCACCACCTTGCCAGTAACCGTCATAATCTGGATTTTTAGTCTATCCGGTATTTCCGATCCGGTCAAGGTAAATACGAACCTGGTACTGGTAGAAAATGGATTGGGATATGGGTAGAAGTTGGTGATGGTAGACTCATTGATCACTTCGAAATTGATGGTATACGGTTGGGTTCCGGATTTCCTTCCGTTGTTGTCCTGTCCCTGCACCCTTAAAGTGTAAATGCCATCTTCCAGTTTTTGCGGCTGATACTCGATTCGAAAGTCATTCTTCTCAGTGGCCGCAGTCCATCTGACCCTAGGATTAGAAAAACTAATACGTTGAAATTCACAATTCATACATCCAGGGCCGCTTTGCTTTATAAATAGTTCCATCCCAGTAGTATCTTGTTTTAAATTGAACTCATTGTCCTCTTTCAATAATACCGCTATTACGGGACTGGGTGAAACGATATCACCATCTAGAATATAGATGCCATCAAAGGTGACATCAAGAATAGGATGGGTATCATCTGTTCTAACTTCAAGATATTCTTGCAAATCATTGATGTTGTTATTGTAGCTGCGTTCAGGCAGAATATTGGGGTTTACAAACACCCGATAATCGTTAATTCCCCCAATACCCTTTGAATCTATACTCAATGAAAACTTGACTGAATCTTGAGCAGGTACCGGTGCAATCTTGGTCTCTGATATAGTAGTAGACCGTTGGTCGCGGTTAAACAATGTAGACCTGACCAATAATGAATCTGTAAACGGCTTCTGAGCCAAATTGAAAAAAGTAAAATTTGTGGTTAATTCCTCGCCTTCCAATAGTGGGACCTTAGCTACCTGATTAAGCTCATTCCCCCGGAATAACAATACCCCCTCTGGCAAAGTCTGGTAAATTACTTGCCATCGTTTTAACTGTGCTGGAGTAAGTAACTCTGAGTCTTTAATATTCAGTTTCAAGCGTAGGTAAGGATAAGTGGTTGGATCGATATCGCTGAGATCTAATACCTCAGTTTGAACGTTGGGATTTATAGTTTGCTCCAACCCGTTTTGGGTAATTCCCAATAACTCCAATACGGTTTCATCGTTCGACTCTTTTTGTATTTGCTGATATAGTGTCCCCCAATTGGCTGAGGGACCGATCCTAGGGCTTATTATTAGGCCCCTATCAAATTTTCCTTCCAGGATATGGGAAATTGAAATCTGTTCATTGGGACTACCTTTAGTAATCAGCGCAGAACCTGGCGAAGCACCTTTTTGCCCAATTACAATAACCGGTTCTCCGTCCTGCCAAGAAACAATATCATCTATTGAAATGCCTGCCGACCCCAGTTTTTGCCTAGTGGTGGCATTCCAGCTGGAGTAATCCACCTGACCCGCGGAAAAGAAAATCACATAATCGCCCTGGGGCAGCTGGTCCAAATAATCATCGAGTTTCAGCTGGTTGCTAATATCTTCCGTCTGAAAAGTATTAATGGCCTGGGGTGCCCGCCCACACCGGTTTCTATCCAGTACGTCAAATCCTCCGTCTGTCAAAACGGCATATGGAATGGTAGAGGCCCGTTCAAAAGCAATGGCATTTAAGGAGTTATCAGGGCACAATCGGGTACTCACGATAAAAGGTTGACTATCGATGGTGACCGATACATTAGCCGGTTCGCTCTGGGGATGTTGAGAACCATAAGTGGTTATCTCAACCTTGTTTTCCATGGTGGCAAACTCCCATTTTCTGGCCGTTTGATTACGCTCAAGACCCTGATCAGTAGGGTTTTGATCAAATTGCGAAAATTGAGCCTGGGACCACCCCTCAGGGCTATTATTGATGTAAATAAACGAACTCAGCGTCCAAGTGGTATCTTCTCCTGCCCTAGGCTCTTGAAACTTGGTCCTCCAGTAGTAAACGGTGCTGTCCGACTGCAACAAATTGATTTGCCATGAGGCGATACCATCACCCACGGTTGATTGGGTCTGTCGGAAAGGACTTCTGAAGCTATTGGTAGTATCAATTTCAAATAAGAAAGTTCTTTTCCCGGTTAGTGGGTTACTCGCTTGTGAAATCAATGTTGGCTGGCTTTGATCGATAATGGCAAACTCAAATGGATTTAAATTTATTGTTCCTCCCTGAGGGATGAAAAAGCTCAGTATTCCACTATTGTTAGTTTCGTCTAACTCCTCGATACTTTGATTATAGTCCAACAGGATTTCAAATTGATTGTCACCAAAATTATTGATCTGGTTACTACGAATGGTAAAATAAAGGGTATCCTGGTAATCGACAGGCGCAAAAAATACAGAATCATAGGTAAGCATCTGGCCATCATTAAAGGTTCGACGTACCGTTACATTCAAAGAATCTTCACTGGTACGGCCAAAATTTCGCGTGATAATTCCTACTTGAAAGGAGTCTATCTGGGCATTTATAGATTCTCCATCGAACCCCTGTAAAAATACCTGGTCATTGTTGGTTTCATAATCTGGCTTATCCACTGGAAAGAAGCTGAAAGCCGGATCGCCCTGAAATACTTCCTGCTGAACCTGGGCTATATTAATTTCGGTCAAGGGTACACCATTAATATACCGTCTACCCAGCTCTTGAATGATATTTCCAATGGGCTTTGAAAGAAAAACCGAATCTCCATAAGCTAATTCATAAAAGATATCCGAGTACCTTTTGAGATTCCCCGCAAATCCGGCATCAGTATGTGCTAAGAATCCCACGGCTCCTTTATTAGCAGCCAGTATCCAGTCTTCACCAAACCCAATATTATTGAAGAAGACATTTCCTGCATTACAGCCGTTAACCAGGATCATGGGATAGCGACCTGCATTATCATAACCCAGTGTTACATCGGTTACCTTACCAATTTCAATATCGGTTACCGTGGTACTGGAGTGGCCAAAAAATGTTATCAGTGAGATACCCTTATTTACTTCATCAGCGACATTGATCAGTTCGGTAGCTTCGTTCGATTGTTTGGTTATGGTGGTAACCTGTCCACCCAGAAATGGGCCTTCAGCTACAGATTTGAATTGGTCTACATAGCGTTTGAATAAGACCAATTCACTCTGAGTCAGTCCACCGCTCAAATGTAGCAAGTTCTTGCGCCAGAGGGTGTTGAATTGTATTTCTTCCATCTGCTTAATCTTGTCCAGAAAAGCCGCCACTTCGTCGCCTGTACGTGCATTGACCCTTCCAGTTGGTAGAGCGGCACCAATTGTGGAAGCGCCTAATCCTGCGGTTAGGGCGATATCCGAACCTGGAAAACCGGCGGTAGGTACCAGATTGAAGGTAGTAGCAACCGCAGGATCCTGACGGTGAGGCCTGAAATTAACATTGTACCCTTTACCTAGTAGCAA
>JANQPK010000137.1 GCA_028289505.1 Cyclobacteriaceae bacterium | reverse complement strand
TACCCTTTACCTAGTAGCAATAAATATTGTGGGTTTCCTGGCAACATATACTGGACAAAACGCCTGATGGCTAGAGGCGATAACTCTCCATAATTGAATTGATTGTACAGGAGATCCATATCTACTACCAGGGTGTCAAACTCACCTCCCGATGATGACGCCCGGTATTGTGCATAGGCTTCCACCGGATCCTGATAGTCACCAGTTGGCTTTCGCAGAGCACTATGTGAAATAATAAGATAATCGTGGCTGCTAGGATCAATACTGCGAAAAGCTACCCTTTCAATACCAAGCACTGGTATAGGAGCCTGTTCGGCCAAGATCCTGGTATTTGCTACTGAAGCCCGCACTACCATGGTACTAGTATTGGTTTGCTCAATATGCTCCAATATCGAGAGGTTATTTACATCGGTAATGTCGTAGAACTTAAATCCTTGATTGGCAGCATTAACAACCAATGATTGATCAAATGTTGCTGACTCCACTTCGAAGGTTTTCCTGGGTTGGTCATCCATTTCCGTCAGCTCGGGATATCTCAGCTTGATATACGATACGGATACCTGATCCGTGCTATTGCTGGTAACCGATACCCTAATCATTAGCGGATTACCTGAGGAAAGGTCGGACCAGGATAGGTCAGCAGTAAACAAATAGTTGTCAAAATATTCAAACTGAAGATTACCTAAGGAACGCATACTTCCTGCGGATCCAACCAAAACCTCGACATTATGTATTACCTCGTTGCGGCCAGCTAATAGTACTTCAAGTCTAGGAGATGGTCCATTGGTATAGGGGAAATCAATCGAACCTAGTTCGAAATCTTCAGCATTGCCATTTCGAATTCGACTTCCGGTAAACCCTTCTCCAAAATCAAACTGGGAGCGATAGGTAGCACCTCCACCCCCCACTGGATATCGGCGTCCTGCACTAAAATTAGAAGTTAGTAGCAATAATTCCTGTCTCCAATGATAGTCCACCTGGGTGGTACCAGGCGCTGAATATGATATTTGGCTCATACGTTTACCGGTTAGTCCAGGATTCCAGGTAAGGAAGTAGGCGGTAGTATCCGAATACAGGTTGTGGTACAAATGAGGCTGAGCTTCAGGCGTAACATATAATTCTGTATCCGGTAAACCGTCGTTCTTTATACCATAAAACTGTATATAGTCCCCCGGATTTAGTTGGCTGTCACCATTGTCAACAACCTCAATTGCCTGTTCAACACCTCGATGGAATAATTGAATATTCTCAGGGTCTACCTGTTCGAAAGGAAAAGAGGCTTGCTGAAGTTGTTCAAAGGTCAAACGGTGAATGCCATTGGCACCGGTCTTAATCTTATAGTAAGATTGGGAATAATTAATCCAGGAGGTAGGTTGGGCCTTGGTTTTAGCAAAAATGGCCAACCATAGCATAATTAGCAGCAGGGTTGAATAAGTACATGGTATTCTAACCTTCACAGCCTGTTACTTCTGGTCTATACTGGCTCTGATGGAGAACACGTGAGAATAGAGGGCATCCGACTGGTCTCCCATGTCGGTGAGTGCGTAGTCGATTTGGACTTGTTTTATTAGAAACCCTACACCAAAGTTTAACTGGGCAATAGTATTTTCAGTCTGATCAAAGTCCTTGATTTGCTGAATATTACCAACCCCTGCTCGCAGATATACCACGCGCTTGTATCCCACCTCCAATCCCAAATGAGGATCGATGGAAACTACCTCGGAACTAATCGGAACATTTCTTTGACCATCGAAGGTAACATCGAAATCTACAGCAGCCAGTAGGGAAAAATTATTGGTTAGCTGCCAATCCTTGGACACACCTAATATTAGTTTTGGTAAAGTAATTTCCAGCGTGTTTTCAGGTATCTCATTACCGGTTTGAGTGTAAATATCGGTTACCAGTTCAGGATTGTGTGACCAGGCGTTAAAGGTGCCAGTTATGTCTCTCAGCATTAATCCGAATCGCCATTTTTGCACGGATAATTGGGCCCCAAAATCCAATCCGAACCCCCAGGCATTTGCAAAATCGCCTACTGTGCGATGCACCACTTTAAAATTGGCTCCAAGTTTCAAACCCTTAATGAAATTCACCCTGCGGGCAAATGAAAAAATGAAGGCATAATCCGCAGCTGAAAAAAACGAGATGTTATTATAGTTCAATGCTCCATTAGCATCGTATAAAAACCGGGTATCGGGTATGTCATCCACTGCGAAACGCACCACTGAAAATCCCAAGTGATTGGAACTGTCGATAGGCGTTGCAAACCCAGCATAGTCGAAGTTGGCAATACCGGCAAACATACTGGCATGCATCAGTTCAAACTGGTATTTGGAATCTATTTCCAACAGCCCTGCTGGATTCCAGAAACCAGCGGTGACATTATCTGCAACACTGACCTGCGCATTGGACATCCCTAAGCTGCGCGCGCCCACCCCAATGGACAAGAATTCATTACTATGCTTGGGAGTGTTAGTTTGACCAACCGCTACCAGAGGTAATAACCACAACCCCAAAAAAAAGGCCCACCTTAAAAAATCATCCATATTCGTGTATACAAAAGTAAAGTTATGGAATCTCAGTTGATGCAGCAACAGCAACAGGGTTGAGCATACAGTGGCAACAGGTAAAATGAACAATTTGGAATTAACGGTGATCAAGATTCGGGGATGCACATCCATGCAACCTGCAATTTAAACTAAAGCGCACGTTCTTGTTGTTTTTATATGATTAATTAAAGTAAAGATATGATTTATTTAATATTTTTTATTACAAGGTAACATTTTTTGCTTAGTACTTGGCTATACACAGTACTTCTCCCGTATATTTGAATACAGTCGTAAAAATTATTTATTGGAAAAGAGGAAGTATGAACTTAGAGAACACACAAGTGCAAATGCGAAAGGGTATCCTGGAGTTTTGTATCCTTCATATAATTAGCCGGGGAGAAGTCTATGCTTCAGACATGTTGGAAGAACTGACCTCGGCCAAGATCATGGTAGTAGAGGGAACCTTATATCCTCTACTAACCCGACTTAGGAAAGCTGGTTTAGTGGAATACAAATGGGTAGAATCCACCTCTGGGCCACCCAGAAAGTACTATACCATAACCGACCAAGGACGGAGTTTTTTAAACAGTTTAGGTCTAACCTGGAAAGAATTGATGGAATCCACCAATCAAATTATTTCTGAAAAACAATCTTAATTTAGGGAAATGAAAAAAAATATCAGCATAAATATTAGCGGCATAATATTTCACATCGAAGAAGATGGTTATGAAACCCTGCGTAACTATCTGGATTCTATAAACCAATACTTCTCCTCCTACGACGACAGCAAAGAAATTGTCTCTGATATTGAAAACCGCATCGCAGAGATATTCCTATCAAAATTGACCAACGGGAAGCAAGTAATCAATGCAGAGGATGTAGAGAGTCTGATCACCACCATGGGTAGTATTCAGGATTTTGAGGCCATCGAAGAACCCAAAGAACAACAACAGCATCAGCAACAACAGTATAGCAAGACAGGATCCACGGATATACCCAAAAAGCTGTTTCGAGATAATAAGAGAAAAGTACTGGGCGGTGTAGCCTCTGGCTTAGCCCATTACTTCGGGATCGATCCTTTGTGGATCAGATTGATATTGGTTATCGGTGTTTTAGGGTTGGATGTATTTCTTTGGGGAGCAGCTAGTGGCTTCTTCTTGATCGGCTATATCATTTTCTGGATTGTGGTACCGGCCTCTGACGAACTGGAGGAAGATAAAGAAATCAAGAAATTATTTCGCAATCCGGAGGATCGAGTGATAGCAGGTGTTGCTAGTGGAATTGGCGCGTATTTCGGTACTGAGGCCACCATAATACGACTAATCTTTGTCATCACCTTCTTCTTCGGTGGTGCTGGATTTCTCATCTACATTATCATGTGGATCATTACCCCTGAAGCCAAAACCATCACCGATAAAATGCAAATGCAAGGGGAAAGCGTTACCCTTTCCAACATTGAATCTAATATTAAACGCAGTTTGAATGTAGGAGACAATGAAGAAGAGAACCTGTTTGTGAAAATTCTATTGTTCCCATTCCGTTTAATCGCCACAGTGATTTCAGGATTAGGTCAGGCCCTAGGGCCACTATTATTGTTCCTGGTTGAAGCAATCAGGGTAATTGTGGGAATCTTTTTGGTGTTACTGTCCGTATCCATGCTTTTTGCTTTGATTGTAGCTCTTGGAGTATTACTGGGTATTGTCAGTGGGGCTGATACTATGGTGATGGGCGATCTTCCGTTAAATTTGATCAAGGGCTCCATTCCGGTATTCGGCAGTATTGCTGCTTTCTTTAGTCTGTTCATACCGACTCTAACCATAGCTTTATTAGGTGTGATGATCATTGCCAAACAAAGGATCATTTCAGCTACCGTAGGCTGGTCGATGTTTGCCATTTGGATTGTAAGTTTACTGGGACTAGGTCTTACGGTGCCTGGTGTAGTCCAGCAGTATAAAACAGAAGGCACCCATCGTGTTGTACAAAATTATGACTTCCAAGGTAAGCGCGCGGTACTTGAATTGAAGGAAGTCGGCATGGATGATTACCAGGTCACCAAACTGAGGCTATATGGTCATGAGGAGGAGCATTTTAAATTGGTCAGTAAGTTCAATTCCAGAGGTCGTACCAGGCAAGAAGCTATGACAAATGCTCAAATGGTAGATTATCATGTTACAAAGGAAGATTCTCTACTGGTATTTGACTCCAATATCACCTTTAAAGACGACGCTCAGTTTAGGGCACAGTCACTTGATATGGAGCTGTATATCCCCTACAATCAGGAATTTTTTATGAACGAGAACTTGAAGCATATAATCAGGAATACCATTTACCGCAGTGGCTTTAGCGTTTCTCAAATGGAGGGTAACACCTGGATCTTTACGGAGGCTGGGCTTAGGTGCCTTACCTGCGTAACCGATGATGATGACTATGACGACGATGATTACTATAGCGGTAATTACCAAAAATCCTTCGAGGTTGGATCATTCAGCGGATTACAGGTTGGGGATGATTTCATCGTGAATATTCGACAGGGAGATAGTAGTTCCATAAGCTTGGTTGGAGAAGAGGCATTCGTAGAGGAAGTGGAGATCCAGAATGAAGGAGGTTTGTTGAAAATTGGATTTGATGAAGAGCGCTATTCGAATAAGAAAAAGAACCGGGGCATTGAAGTAAATGTTCAAATACGCGACCTGGAAGAAGTGTATCTATCTGGAGTTAGCAAAGGCTATCTCAATGACATTGAAGTGGACAATCTTAAAATGGAGCTTTCCGGGGTTTCCGTAACCGAAGGAGCAATTAATGTTACGGAAAACCTGGAATTGGAATTGAGAGGTGGTTCGAAGTTGATCCTGGAGGGAAATGGAAACTACATTGATGCCCAGTTAAGAGGTGGTAGCATCCTGAATTCACTCTATTTTGAGGCGGACCATGTTACCATAACTGCAGATGGAGCCAGTTCTGCCAAAGTATTTTCCGGCAATTCGCTGGATGCCAGTAGTGATGGCAGTAGTGAAATTCAGTATCGCGGAGATCCGGGTCGGACCAACCTGAGTGAAAAAGCAGGATCCAGTATAAGTGAATACTGATGAGCTTCGCTCATAAATTCAATTAAATTTCGAGCTCCAAATTGTCGAAATCCCATAGAGAGCCCACAATTCTGTGTTTGATAGTTTTAGTGGCATTCTTTGTCCGGTTGATGCTATTATGGGTCGATCGTCCAGAGTTTGTGGGGTGGTTCAATCATACTTATTATTACTATGTAGAGACCCGGGGTATGCTCATTAATGGATCATTGCCCTACCCAGACATGCCCTTGCTGTTTTATATCTATTCCATCACTGCTAAGGTTTTGGCATGGCTAGGGTTGAAGCAAGATACCGCAATTGTCAGCGCCACGCGGTTCTGGATGTGCCTGATTCCTTCGTTGATCCCCCTAGTAGTCTTCCTGATCATTCGCCAAATCAACAAGGGTGTTGCTCTTGACCGGCAATTTTGGTTATTGATTGCTGCTAGTGCCATACTTCCCTTGCACCTGGTACACCAACCTGAATTTTCTCAGAAAAATGTTTTGGGAATGTTTTTACTGTTCATTCTCATATATCAAACCAGGATGGCATTCATTGGTTGGAAAAATAACCTGGAGGTACTTCTAGGAGCTTTGGTTGTGTTTCTCCTGATCACACTAACCCATTTCGGCACTACAGGGGTGGCCATATTATACACGACATCCCTAATATTGGCTTACAGCTTTCTTCACCCCGATACCAAAAGTTCGAGAAGCCTGCTACTGATAGGGCTAGTCATGACCTTGGTATCACTGTTCTTGATCTATGCAATAGACATAGACCGATTTTACAGGATCTGGCACTACCTGGTATCCTCCTTCCCAACTTCTTTTATTGGTTCCCTCTTTTCTTCACAAACTGGTGGTATTGATAAGTTGGTTGCAGCTACTGGTATTATTTTGCCAATCATCTTAGTGGTACTTTTTTACCGGTTTTTCTCAAGGATCAGAGCTTCGCTTGAAACACCGGACCAGGTTTTTCTTTTAAGCAACATTTTGTTCTTCTACCTGCTGCTGCTCCCTGTTTATGATCAGTTGCTACTGGGCAGATTTGCCAACTTTCTCAGCATACCCTCACTGATCATAATAGTATACCTATTGAAATTCAGCAGTTGGCAATCTATTACTAAAAGGGTGGTAACCCATACATTGGTCATGGCCTTTTCGATTATGGCATTTGGTGAGTACATGTCACTCACCATCCACAGTAGGAACAATCGGGAAGTTTTTGCTGATCTGATGACGGTCAAACAACAAGTGATTTTTGACCAGAACGATCTTATTATTACCAAGAACGGAGCTGAGCATATCTGCAATTGGTTCCTGGGTACTAAATCCGGGGTTATTACTGCACTCAACCAAAGTGATTTTGAACAATACCGAAATATCTATCTGCTCAACCCCATTGAAGGGGAATTGAATTTCGATGGAATACAAGGAAAGCGGGCTGATAATGAAAAAGACCGCTACTTCTTTATGCTCAGAAATATACCTGAACCAAAAAATGCTGTACCAGTATATCACTCTAAGTATATACAATTGCTAAAACTAGAATCCGCGCCGGGTGAGTGGACTTATGATGAGGATGGTAGTTGGATAAGTTATTAATGAGCTTTGCTCATTAATTTCAAATGACCATTGCCAAATGCCAAACTCCAACTACCAGCTTTCAATTTGCAATTGGCACTGAGATAAAGTTTGCCAGTTGAGATTTAGCAGTGGAATGGTACACAAGCCGTGCTTGGTTACTGTTCCATTAGGTATGCTTTGATATAGTCATCCAAATCCCCATCCAGTACGTTTTGAACATCTGAACGCTCCACTCCTGTCCTGGCGTCTTTTACCAGCTTATAAGGATGTAGCACGTAATTCCGAATCTGCGAGCCAAAATCTATTTTCATCTTGGTGCTTTCGATTTTGTCGCGTTCCTCGTTACGTTTTTGAATTTCAAGTTGATAGAGCCTAGACTTCAGCATGTTGAGCGCCTTTTCCTTATTCTGCAACTGGGACCGTTCCTGCTGACATTCTAATACAATTCCAGACGGAGCATGATGCAACCGCACCGCAGTTTCCACCTTATTCACATTCTGACCACCAGCACCTCCCGAGCGAAAAGTATCCCAAGTGATATCGGCTGGATTTATTTCTATTTCAATGCTATTATCAACTACAGGATAGACAAATACCGAAGCAAATGAGGTATGTCTGCGGGCTCCACTGTCGAACGGGGAAATACGAACCAGTCGATGTACTCCGATTTCAGATTTTAAATAGCCATAAGCAAGGTTTCCATCAATCTCTAAGGTTACTGATTTTATGCCTGCAGTGTCACCGGCCCGGTAGTTGACCTGACGTACCTTGTATCCCTTCTTTTCGCTCCACATAATATACATGCGCATCAGCATTTCAGCCCAGTCCTGACTTTCTGTGCCTCCTGCACCAGGGTTGATCTCCATCATGGCACTGAGTTGATCCTCTTCGTGACTCAGCATCTTTTTGAACTCCAGGTCTTCGACGGCGGATAATGTCTTTTTAAACTCCGATTCTATTTCGTCAGCACCAACCTCACCTGCCTCAAAAAACTCATTGAGGGTTTCTAAGTCTTGAAATAGAGTAAATACTTTATCGAAGCTATCTGTCCATATTTTTTTAGATTGGATGCCTTTGAGAAAATGTTCCGCGGCTTGGGGGTCTTCCCAAAAGTCTGGTTGTGCAGATATCTGCTCTTCCTCTTGGATGCGGGCTATTTTTTGGTCGTAGTCAAAGATACCTCCTCAAGGCCTCAATCCTGGCCTCCAGATCTTTCAACTGATCAGTCGTCATAAATTGTAGTTACACGATAACATTCCAGCCATGTCGGTCTTCTATCTGGCCAGTCTTGATGTCATTAAGTTCTTGTAAAACCCGGTTTGAAAACTCACGTGTTTCTGCCGGAGGTAATGTATAATCCTGGCCATCATTACTGATGATCGCGATCTGAGCAATGGTAGCGGCGGTTCCAGTTCCAAATGCTTCAGTTAATGTCCCGGTTTCGATGGCACTAATAACTTCCTTTACGCTTACATCACGCTCTTCAACTGGGTATCCCCACTCTCTGGCTAAATGAAGCACACTATTTCTAGTAATACCATCTAGCACCGTTTCCCCGCCTTTACTGGTGATCACCTTATTATCAATGATAAACATAACGTTCATGGTTCCAGCCTCCTCAATGTATTCATGAGTAAGACCGTCGGTCCAAATTAACTGATGGTAACCAGCTTCTTGAGCTAATTTGGCGGGATAAAGGCTGGCTGCGTAATTTCCAGCGGCTTTGGCCGCCCCGGTACCACCGGGAAATGCCCGGCTGTAGTATTTTTCCACCTTTACTTTTACTGGCTCACTGTAGTATGCTCCCGCCGGACTAGTAAATATGATAAAGCGATAGTTCTTCGATGGTCGTACCCCGATGAACTCATCGGTGGCAAACATGAATGGACGAATGTACAGTGATGTACCCAAGTCCGTCGGCACCCAGGACCTATCAGTTTTCAGAAGTTCCACCAGGCCTCCCATGAATACCTCCTCTGGTAGGGCTGGCATACACATTCTGGCCGCAGATTTATTCATGCGGAGAAAATTATCGATGGCTCTGAAAACCAGAATTTGCCCATCTTTACCAGCATAGGCTTTCAAACCTTCAAATACAGATTGTCCATAATGCAGGGCTGAGGTTGCAGGACTGATCCTAAAATCATCGAACGGGAGGATACGGCAATCACTCCAAGTGCCATTCTGGTAGTCTGCCACAAACATGTGATCAGAATAATAGCTTCCAAACTGGATGCCTTCCATATCCAGTTCGCTCAACCTTGAATGCTCAGTTAAAGTCTTTTTTATGGCTACGGTGTCTATCATAGTCTTTGCATGAGGTGTAATATCAAAAATACCAAAATCTTATTGTTATTTCAATGCTCATGACCTGGGTTTCCAGGGTATTTCATCTACTTGAAGCTCGTGTGCCATCATTCGTGCAAGTACAAAAAAATAATCTGAAAGTCTATTCAGATAGATCATGATCCACTGGTCTACTTCCTGATCATCATCTAAAGCCACCACGTTTCTTTCTGCTCTTCTACAAACACATCGTGCAATGTGGCAGAACGAAACACTTTGGTGTCCGCCAGGCAGCACAAACGATTTTAATGCCGGTAGTTGATCCTCCATTTCATCAATGGCCATCTCCAATTGGTCGATAGCCTCGTTATTGACCTTTGGTAACAGGCTGCTCTGCTTTTCTGGGTCTGAAGCCAGGTAAGAGCCAATGGTAAACAGTTCGTTTTGTATTCCCCTCAGAAAACTCACCCGATGCTGGTTTACTGGCTGGTCAGCTAGCAATCCTAAGAAGGAGTTCAGCTCATCAACCGTTCCATATGCTTGTATGCGAATATTAGATTTTAGTCTTCTAGCCCCCCCTAATAGTGAGGTCTTACCCTTATCCCCTCCACGGGTATAGATTTTCATTTTGCTTAGGTTCAGGTTTTTTCAACTTCTTTATTCACAATATCAGACTCCACCTCACCGTCCATAAGTCTTATGATTCGATGAGCAAAATGCGCTATATCATCTTCATGAGTCACCATAATGATGGTGTTGTTCTGATTGTGTAGCTCTTGAAACAACCCCATTATATCGTAAGAAGTTTTGCTGTCAAGGTTACCGGTAGGTTCATCAGCTAAAATGATACTGGGTTGGTTAACCAGAGCTCGAGCAATAGCTACTCTTTGCCGCTGTCCACCTGAGAGTTCGTTCGGTTTATGACCTGCTCGGTCACTTAGACCCACACTTTCTAGTGACTTTAAGGCTTTTTCCTCTCGTTCCTCCTTGCGGTACCCGGCGTAGATCAGCGGTAAAGCTACATTTTCCAGGGCGGTAGCACGAGGGAGTAGATTGAAAGTCTGAAATACGAAACCGATTTCTTTGTTTCTGATTTCCGCCAGCTCATTATCCGTCATACCGCCAACGTCTTGTCCATTCAATACGTACTTGCCACCGCTGGGTGTGTCAAGGCAACCGATAATATTCATTAAGGTAGATTTGCCCGACCCTGATGGTCCCATGAACGCCACATACTCTCCTTTGCCAATATCGATACTGACTGAACGCAGTGCATTTATGACTTCACTGCCCATTTTATAGATGCGAGAAATATTTTCGGTGTGTATGATTTTTGACATCATTATTCTTATTAACGGTGTTTTTGAAATTCAGATGCTTTCATCTTCTGTGAAATCACGATTAACTTCTTCTTCAATTCTCTTCAGCCTTCTAAGATAATCGTTGTAATGATTTTCCGGTAATAACTCCCTGAGCGTATCCAGAGTAGTCTTGGTATAGGTATCCAGGTTCAATTTAGTACTGGAAACACCGTAGGCCATTAATAATCTGATTGAATAGGGGTTATAGGATAGTGCATCCAATATAATGTTGTAAGCTGAAAACTCAT
>JANQPK010000095.1 GCA_028289505.1 Cyclobacteriaceae bacterium | reverse complement strand
TGAGTAGCCAGCCACTGGGTAAGATTATTGACTGCCGCTTTGGCTCCGCTGTATGCCGGTACCTTGGTCAAGGGACTAAAGGCAGCCATAGAGGAAATATTGAGTACCACCGAATTGCTTTTGGTCACCATTTGTCTGGCAAATACCTTAATCGGTTGCAGTGTACCGATAAAGTTTAAGTCAAACGTGGCTCTAAATGCTGGAATAGATAGATCAAAAAACGTACGCAGTCCTTCTTGCTGTTCTGCTTCAAACACTTCGGTATCGGTGGTAGCATCTGCCTGATTACCTCCGGCTCCATTGATCAGGATATCACAAGCCCCCAGTTCTCCACTTACCTGTTGGCTAATGGTTTCCAAATCGCCCATATCCATAACATCGCAACGGTAAGCGGTGGCATTTCCTCCGTTTTGCCGGATGGTCTCAGCCACTTTTTGTACTTTTTGCTCAGTCCTTCCCAACAGGGCTACCTTCGCACCACGTGCGGCCAAGGCAATTGCAATTTCCGAACATAGTACTCCACCAGCACCAGTTACCACCGCGATCTTATCGGAAAGGTCGAATAAAGGGTCTCGGCTCAAATTAAACTAGACTTTTGGCTCCCACCCCTGCTGGTACGATCTGGACCACATTTTCATGGCCTCTTTGTGGTCAGGTTTACCAGTTTCCGAATCTATATTAAGCGCATCACCAGTCTCTTGAGACATATTTCCTAAATGACAAAGCAGTGTACTTTTGACAGCTTCTTCAATAGGCGAGTTTAATGGTTCATCCCTTTGTATTGCCTGAATGAAATTTAGCATGTGCAAATTATCCAGCCCCCCTATTCCCAGAGTATCCTGAGATGCGGTTGCATTAGAGCCAGGCTCTTTCTCCCATCTGATCATTTCTCCACGCTTGTCATACACCTCAAATCCCGCGCGGTCCAGAATGATGGTACCACTATCACCGTGAATACTGGATCCTCTACCCCTTTCGTTAAATGGGAATCCATTACAGCTCCTACCTTCCCAAGTAATCATTTTACCATCGTCGAACTGAAAACTGGTTACTTGGGTATCGTAAAACTCCCAGTCATCGTCGAAGAAATAGCGGCCACCGGAGGAGGCAACATGATTGGGTAGGTCCACACCCAGTGCCCATCGGCAGATATCAAGCTCATGCAATCCATTATTGTTAATTTCTCCAGTACCCCAATCCCAGAACCAATGCCAGTTGTAATGAACAATATTGTCTTTATAGGTTCTCCGGGGAGCAGGACCTTGCCACAATTCCCAATTCAGCCAATCGGGCACCTGTTCCTCTTTACCCACTCCAATACCGCCTCGGGTATTGGCATACCACGCTTTGGCATACATGGGCTGTCCGATTACGCCCTCACTGATCTCCTGAATGATTTTATTAGAGGTAATGGATGAGCGCTGTTGATTACCAATTTGGAGCTTCATTCCGGTTTGCTTCTGGACCTCTGCCAGTAATTCTCCCTCACGGGGATTATGACAGCAAGGCTTTTCCAAAAACACATGTTTCCCGGACTGCATGGCCATGATGGCCATAGGTGCGTGCCAGTGATCCGGAGTAGCGATGGTCAGGGCATCAACATTCTTATCGTTGAGCACATCTCTTACATCTTCATAAGTAGGTACAATCCGATCTACATAATCTCCATATTGATCCAATATTTTAGCAAAAACCCTGTTGTCTACATCGCACAAACCCACTACCTGAGCTTTGCTTTTTAGGTTTCTTGCAGCACTTAAATGTGCTTTCCCACGACCATTTAAACCAGCCACCGCCAAGTTAATCCGGTCGTTGGCCCCCATTATGTTGGTGTAGCTTTTGGCGGTAAATGCGTAAGAAAGCCCTACTCCAGCTAATGCACTACTCTTAATAAATTTTCTTCTAGTGGTCTCGTTCATGTTTTGGTGTTTAAAATTCGCGGATCTTGATACTTCTGAAATGAACCGTATCTCCGTGATCCTGCAGTAGGATATGTCCCTCAGGCCATTGTCCAAAGTTCTCCCATTTTTGATACTTGCTATAGTTAACCAATGCCTGAAACATCGGCGTGTGACGGTGGTATTCTACGGTTTTTTCATCGTTAAGCCAGTGTGTAACCTTTCCGTTGTTTGACACAATACGTGCCTTATTCCAACTACCTATACCTTTAAATTGCTTCCCCCTACCCGGTACCGAAAGATTTTCTGGCGCTATCAGATCGTACAATCCAGCTAACTGGCGGTTACCCACAACACCCAATTTGGCATCTGGATGTACCTTATCGTCCAGAAGCTGATACTCACAGCCTATAGCTGATCCTTCCCCCATGTTCAAGCTGGGTTGGACAAAATACTTAATTCCACTGTTTGCACCTTCGGTTATCATAAATTCAAGCTCCAACTCAAAATTGGAATATTGATCCATAGTTACAATATCTCCAGGACCGGTGGATTCACCCCCGTCGGTAGCTTCAACGGTTAACACACCATCGTTGATGGACCAACCAGATTGGGGAAAATCTGATCTCTTGGCCCCACGCCATCCCTCAGAGGTTTTACCATCCCATAGCAATCGCCATCCTTTGCGTTTCTCTGAATCAGTGAGCTGATTAATTAGATAACTCATCTCCGGCACTGCTGGATCCTGTGGTGTTCTGTATTTTTCAAGGTCCTCGGTCATGATCCTGGCATTTCGCCATTTCACCTGCTTACCGGCCTGATCTTCATCTCTAATACTATGTACCTGGTATGCAATAAATCCGGTGGAAGTGAGGTCATCTACCAAATTGGCGCATTGTACCCCGTTTACCCAGGTCTTAAT
>JANQPK010000083.1 GCA_028289505.1 Cyclobacteriaceae bacterium | reverse complement strand
ATTTTGAATTCGACCAGGATGTGCTTGGCGTATACGGGACCGGAGCCTACGAGGGAAAAAAGTGGGGGGCCAAGCTAGGAATGAGGATCGAAGCCACTGACCTAAATACCTATCTGGTCAATACCGATGAAGCCAATAGTCAAAACTATATTGATCTATTTCCCACATTCCATACCTCTTACAAGCTCACTGAGCAGTTTTCATTACAGGGTGGTTACTCCAGAAGAATTTACAGGCCTCGTTTATGGGATCTGAACCCATTCTTTAATATCAGGAACAATTTCAACATCAGGCAGGGAAACCCAAACCTGATGCCTGAGTATACCGATAGTTACGAGTTTACCGGGATATTCAATTTGGAGAAGGCTTCTATTAATACCAGCCTATATCATCGATATACTACAGATGTTATTGAAAGGGTCTCTTTTGTAGAGGGCAACGTCACCACTACCAAGCCCATTAACATTGGAACCAATAAATCCACGGGGTTTGAGGTAAATGCCAAATATGATCCCACCAAGTGGTTAAGCATCAATGGTGACTTCAATATCAACAGTTTTGTAAGGGAAGGAGACCTGGAAGGTCAATCGTTTGATTTCAACGGTAACCAATGGACATCCAGAATGACCTCCAAACTGTCCCTGCCTAAGGACTTTGATCTGGAATTAACGGGTAACTATGAATCTGCCTTTGAAACAGTTCAACAGCAAGTTTCCAGTACTGCTTATATGGATATTGGACTGCGCAAAAAGTTAATTGGGGGCAGGGGAGTAGTCAATGTGGCGGTTCGGGATGTTTTTGCTTCCCGTATCTTTCGGGCCACTATTGATGAACCTGAATTTTTTCTATTCACAGATAGCATGAGGGGCAGATTTTTTACCGTAGGATTTAGCTATGGCTTTGGGAAGGGTGAAGCGATGACCTATTCTGGTTCCAGGCGGTATTGATAGTTATTTGAAAAATTACCCCTAACATTCCGCTACTAAGAAACGTAATCAAATTAGGATGCTTAGATATTTGATAACACTTTTGATAAGCCTGGTACTATTTACTTGTAGTACTATTCCCACGCCTAAAGTTCAGGTGATAAAATTTGATACATTAGAACTTCTGATGACCCGCGATTCAGAAAAGGTGGAGGTGATCAATTTTTGGGCCACTTGGTGCAAACCCTGTATAAAAGAGTTACCATATTTTCAGGAACTACATAACCTCAGGTCGTACCATGTAAACGTGACACTGGTATCACTGGATTATGTGGATGTACTACATGAGAAGGTAATTCCTTTTGTGGAAATGCGTCAGTTGACACCACAAGTAATGTTGCTGGATGAGATTGATTACAATAGCTGGATCGACAAAGTGGAACCCTCATGGTCAGGAGCCATCCCGGCCACCCTGATCATCAATCATAAAACCGGTGAGAGGCGGTTCTTGGAACGTGAGCTTAAAACGGGCGAACTTACGCAAATAATTGACGAAATAACCACTTAAAACTTCAAAACCATGGTATACATAAGCACAATCTTAGTGATACTTTCAGTCCTTTTTTCAGCTGGGCTCAAAGTAGGAGATCAAGCCGTAGACTTCGAACTAAAGAATATTGATGGCCAAATGATGTCCTTAGCAAGTAATGAACAGGCTAAAGGATATATTTTGGTATTTACTTGCAACACATGTCCTTACTCAGTGGCTTACGAAGACAGAATTATTCAACTACATGAAGAATATGCCCCTAAAGGTTATCCAGTAGTGGCAGTTCAACCCAATAATGTTCAACGCTCACCTGGCGATTCATTTGATAAAATGAAGCAACGCGCAAAGGAAAAAGGTTTTTCATTTCCGTACCTGATCGACGAGACTCAAGAAGTGACTCGGGCTTATGGTGCTACCAATACTCCACATGTGTATGTGTTGAATCGAGAAGCAGGAGACCGATTTGTTATTGAGTACATTGGTGCCATAGATAACAACAGCAGAAATGCAGCAGATGCTGACCAGCATTATGTTCAGGATGCACTGGATGGGCTAATAGAGGGTAAAGGTGTACAGACTACCAAAACCAAGGCTATTGGTTGCACCATCAAGTGGGCGTCTTAACTAACTACGCGTTAACCATTGGTATAGCACAGGCACCAAAAACAGTGTCAGTAGAGTGGAGGAGATCATGCCTCCGATGATAGTCCAACCCAAAGGAGACCACAAACCCGTATTGGATAGCGTTAGTGGCATCAAACCTACAATGGTAGTAGTAGTAGTGAGTATGATCGGTGTAAACCTGGTTTGAGCCGCCGATTGTATAGCTTGGGTTAACGTTTTTCCCTGTTTCATGAGGTTGTTGGCGTAGTCCACCAAAATGATGGAGTTGTTAACCACAATACCCATTAGACTGATGAAACCCACGAAGGCAAAAAAACTAAACGACCATCCGGTTACGAACAGGGCAACAAAAGACCCTGTTATTGCTAATGGAATGGCAGAGAATACAATCAAGGGTTGCATCACAGAGCGAAACTGAAGCACTAAAACAGCGAAAATGCCAATCAAAGCTACTAATAACAGTTTGCCAAGATCTCCAAATGACTCTTGTTGATTTTCATATTCCCCACCCACATAATAGCGATACCCTGCCGGGAAATCATATTGGTCCAGTTGTTCAATAATAGCAGTGGTAATGGCAGTGGTTTGGTCGGGATTATTGACGTCTGCGGTGACCGAGGTGCTTCGATCCAGATTAAAATGTAAGATCTCTGGAACCGCCTGTTCAAATGTTACCCTGGCCACTTGATTCAATGGTACCTGATCACCGGTAGTATTGGTAAGGTATACTTTGTTAAAGTCACTTACACTAGGATCATCCGTGAATGGAACTCTCACTACCATAGGGTATTGCTCTCCGTCGGATAGGGTAAGTTGATCTACTTCAATTCCAGCCAGGCTGGCCCTGATGGCCAAGTCAATGGTAGTCAGGGGTAAACCAATCATACCGGCTTTATCTCGATTGATTTTCACCCTGAGATCAGTTTTGCTGGTAGCCAAAGGATTATCAACATTCCAGGTGCCTGGTGTGCCTGCGATCATGCGCTCTACATCTTGGGCGATACCTTTCAGCATGCTTAAGTCTTGTCCAATCAGTCTTATTTCGATGGGTGCTTCGAAAGGAGGGCCGTTTTTAAGTTCCCTGAAAGTAATACGAGCTCCGGGATATCCATCAAATGCTTTACGGAAGGCTGACAATGTCTGGTAAAACTTTTGAGGCTGCCAATCCTCAAAGGTGACCAGTACTTGGCTATGGTTTTTGTTAAAACTCTCCGGGATACGATTATAGTAGATCTGCGGGTTGCCGTGCCCAATGTTGGTTGCATATTTGTTGACATATTGAGTGGTATCAAGTACCTGGCTCACAAAATTGGTGGCGTTTTGGGTATATTCCAGGTTACTTCCTTCGGGTGCATCGATCTCAATTAGTAACACCGGCTTGTCGGCGGTAGGGAAGAAGCTAACCCCTACCAATGGGAAAAGCATCAAACTGCCCATGAAAGTTGTAATAGCTATGGAAAGCACTAACCAAGGTCTGCTCAGCGCCATTTTTAACGTTGGTGTATAGATGCGTTCCACAAAATTGGACAAGTTTGTCTGAAACCACGAGTCCTTTGAGCTTTGCTTGAATGGCAATAACAGATTGGAAAGAATTGGTGAGAATAAGAGGGCAAGCAACAATGAGAATAGCAGTACCAGTATTACCGTAACTGGTAAAGACCTGAGATATTCACCGGGACCACTTTGCATAAATGCCAATGGAGCAAATGCTAACAGAGTGGTGATAGTGGAGCTAATAATGGCGTAACCTACTTCGCTGGTACCCTTTATGGCAGCCTCCATTTTTCCCATGCCTTGCCTTCTAAATCGAGTAATGTTCTCCATCACCACAATTCCATTATCAACCAATAGACCCAAAGCAATCACCAGAGCGGCGATTGAGATTTGCTGTAAGGCGAATCCTGAGAAATCTAAGGCTCCAATAGCCATTAAAATTGAGATAGGTATTACCAGCATGATGATCAAAGAAGGCCTCCACCCCAAGAATACCAATATTACTACACCAACTAGCAGAATGCCCTGTACCAGATTATTAAAGAAGTCTGAAATTCTGGCCTCTACCGCAGGCGCCTGCTCAAACACAGATACCAATTTGAAATCAGGTGGCAGTGATTGCCGGAACTCTTCTATGATGGGATCTATCTGTGTTTGCAACGCCAGTATGTTTGCGCCTTCTTCCTGGGTCACTGTTATGAAAATAGATCGATTTCCGTTATACTGTCCAATCCATCGCTGGTCCTCATAATCAAAGTCAACCGAGGCGATGTCCTTTAGATATACTACATTGCCGTTGTTGGCGCTTACTACCGTGTTTCGTAGTTGTTCCAGGGACTCATAACCACCTGAAGATTTGATGGTAAAGACTCTATTACCTCCTTTTACATCTCCCCCGGGAATGTTTGCATTATTGGCAGTAAGTACACCGAGTACTTGAGCCACCGCGATGTTTTGTTGAGCGATTTTCTGAAAATCCAAGGAGATTCTCACTTCTCTTTCAGGAAGCGCTTTGATCTCTGCTCGTCGGATACCATCAACACCCTCCAGTAGGGTTTCCAGATTCTCAGCTTCTTGCTGCATATCATGATAGGGAGCAGATTCCGATACCAAGGCAAGCTGCTGAATTACAGTTTGCTCGATAGGGGAGAACTGCGTGATATCGATACTGTATATTTCATCCGGCAGGTCTGGTTTTACAGCATTGACTTCGGTTACCAAATCATCGTATTTCTCATCATAGTCCAAACCAAACGCCGCTTCTACGGTGATGATGGCAATTCCGTCGCGAATAACGCTCTTGATTTCCACGATATCATCCAGATCGTCAAGCACCTCCTCCAGTGGATCCACCACTAATTCTTCCATATCTTCAGGACCGGTTCCTGGGTAAACCACTACCACATTGTATATGGGGAAACTGGTGTTTGGATCCTCAGAACGGGGCATGGTAAGCAGTGCGTTCAAACCTATAATGGTACCCAATACGATCAGGATCAATACAAACTGTCGGTTTTTAATGGCAATTTCAGGTAGTTTCATGGCATAAGGTTCAGGGGTTCTACAACTTCGCCATCTTTTATGTAGGCGCTTCCATCAGTGATGATATGCCGATGACCCTCCAAGTCGGCAACTGCCACCGTAAAAAAGCCATCGTCGATATGAACCGGTTCTATTTCGGATATTTCTGCCTTACCGGTGCGGTTATTGTACAGGTAGATACTGGCGTTTTGTTGGTGGCCTTCAACTAGCGCGTTCATGTTTATCCGAAAATATTCTTGTTGCTCAGAAGGATATATGGTGGCTTTACCAATGAAGCCACTTTTCAACACAAGTCTGGACGGATCTAGTGTAAGCTCAATTTCAAAGGTTCCAGTTTGCGGATTTGCAGCCTCTGCAATCTCAGTCACAGCAGCGGAGAAACGCTTACCGGGGTAGGCATCAAATTCAATGCTTGCAGAGTCCCCGTTTATTAGTTTCACCACGTCTCGGTCAGCCAAAGCTACCCTCATAATAGATGATCTTTGTCCATGGGATCCAATCATTAGTATTGGTGCTCCGGCAGAAATTAGCTCACCTTGTTCAGCATACCTTTTCAGTATTTTACCATTGGTAGGCGCAACTATTCGAGCGTATTGCTGGTTAAATCTGGCAATACGTAAATCTGCCTTGGATACTTCGAGTAGGGTTTCTAAATCCTGCAACTGCTCCAGTGTAGCTACGCTGTCGCGATGGAGATTTCTCACCCGGTCCAAATCACGAGCAGCCTTATCAACCTGATGTTGAGCCTGAACCACCTGGGCATTGATTTCGGAGAGATTTAGATGAGCCAGTAGCTGTCCCTTCTTCACCGTTTGTCCTTCATCGACCAGGATTCGTTGAATGACACCTGTTAGTTTGAATGAGAGTCGTGCCTCAATTTTTGAGTTGATGACACCCGATACGACCAATGGGATAGGAGTGGTGGAAGGGGTTAGTTTTTCAACCACCACATTCTTTACTGAAATACTGGTAGAATCTGGTTGCTGGTATTTGGGTTTGCATGCCGCCAATAAAAGTATCAATGCGGCTCCAAGGTGTATTATTGATTTTGTCTTCATTCTATTAAGTGTATTAGATTACAAAGCAGCAGCCCGCTCCAATTGCGCTTCACTAATAAGTAATTGATAATGTGCAATGGCTTGGGAAGTCTGTGAATTGGTATATTTAGTTCTAGCATCTAGAAATTCGACCAGTAGCACCAGGCTTTCCTGGTATTTTCGGCTGATAATGTCAAAATTCTTTTTAGCACTTCTGGCTGCCGACATTTTAGCCTGATAAGAAGATCTGGCTGCCTGGAAATTCCGAGTAGCTTCAATTACTTCCATTTTGATCTGATTTTCCAGATCTTGTTGTTGCAGCTTTAGTTTATTTATGTTGATTTTGGATTGTTGGATTCTGGTGTTGTTTTGAAATCCATTGAAAAGAGGAAGTTCAAAATTAATTGACAATAATGCATAGTCCTGATCTGCACTAAAGTCATACCCAAATCCTTGATACCCAGCTTGAGCTCCAAGTGAAATGATAGGTAATTTTCTGCCTTGTTGCAGGTTTAATAAGTGGGTTTGACTCTCAATAGCATAATCCAATTGATCCAGTTCAGTTCTGTGTGCCAGGGCTCGTTCCTGTAATTCTGGGATATTGTCTAGGTAACCATCAGACATTACCAAGTTAGAATCTACCTCTATCACCGCTTCCAGGTCTCGGTTCAACAGGAAGTTGAAGTAACTACGAGTGATGTCGACGGTTTTTCCTGCCTGTGCCAGCTTACTCTGGATGTCGCTGATTTCGAACTCAGCACGATAGACTGCATCCACAGTGGCCTTGTGGTTCTTTACCAATAACTGATTCACTCTCAGTAATTCCTGCAGTAATAGCCTGGTGTTTCCAAAGATTTGTTCTACTGCTAGTGCCTGAAGGTATTGATAATAGCCTATTTTTAACTCTTTGATTAACTCCTGTTGGTAGGTCTGCAGCTTTGACTCCTGAACATCAACCATGGAACCCCTTAGCCGGTAGTTGTGGTAGATTTCCGAGTTGAATATGGGCTGACGCAGCTCTATACGTGTGTCTTGAAAATTGTTGGGAATGAAGGAAAACTCCTCGTTGGCCAGATTAGTGGGGTACTGGTTTTGGTCATTTAGAGTATTCAGGTTGGCATAGATAGGATTAATCAAATCCCCAATTGGTATATCTATTCCCCAGCCACCTTGAGCCCTCATATAGGAGCCGTTTAAAGAGACTTGTGGCAAGAAAAGTCCCTTGGCTTGTCGCAGTGACTCCAGGCTGCTTTCAACATCTAGTGCCTTCTGCTGCAAAGTGGTATTGTTCTCAATTGCCAATGCCACATATTGTTCTAAAACGCTGCTAGATTGACTAAACATAGATAGCCAAAAAGAACAGATCACCGATGATATTATGAACGTCTTCATTTTTATTAACAGTGTTTAGTTTAGGTGTAAAATTTTTTAAACTGATTCTAAAATACTATTGAACATCTCCAATGAATCGTAGACCATTTGATCTCTTAGTGCTTCCGGATACATTTTCATTCGCTCCCTGATCTTCAATGAAACGATGCCATGAACAGTAGCCCAAATCATGTGCGACAATACTTGAGTGTCTTTGTTCTGGAAGTGACCTGCCTGTTGGCATTCCAGCACTAGGTCGGTTAAAACATCATGACTTCGAGCGCCCATTTCCCAGTGTTCTTCAGTTTGATCAGAATCCATAGGTGCCTTTAAAATAAACATGAGGTCATAAAAAGCTGGGTTGTCAAAAGCAAACTTGAAATAGATATGTCCCAATTGCTGTAGTTTTTCCATGGGATCGTCTAATTGTGGTAGTGTTTGAAAGTATTGGAAAAAACGTTGAAATGCTCTCTGGTGAATGGCATACAGCAACTCATTTTTATCTTTAAAATAAAGGTAAATGGTGGCAGGACTGTACTCAATTTTTTCAGCAATGGTTCGGATACTGGTTTTTTCCATACCTACCTCTAAAAATAACTCAGCGGCGGTGGTTAGGATCAGATCCTGCATTTCCTGCTTTTCTCGTTCTCTTCTTTCTGCGATACCCATGACTTTTAACTTCATTCAAATATACGATGTTTTTTTACTGAACGTTGTTCAGTTATGATAAAAATTTCTAACTCCTTAACAATTACAGTAACCAAATAATTGAATATCAGTATGTTATATCAATATGCCCAAACAACCAATTTTCTGATTATCTACAGCACCGCTGGTGATGAAATTGAAAGGTATTTGTACTTAGGTGCATATCAATGAAATTCAAGTCCTTCCAATTGGACGTATTAGGTAACCCCTCTTGTAATAATACAATTGAAATTGTACTAACAGATGAACCTGTTTTGGATTCTACCTATGAGGTTTTGCATTTTGTGATCATTTTCTACGGCCAGGTTTACTTTTTTTGGTTCTTACATTGGTGCCTTGCAGGCCTGTTTCATGTAGGTACCAGGTTCAATGGCCATCAAATTTCATGGATTGCAGTTAAATTCTATAAACTGTGCAAAATGTGGATACTCTCAGGTTATTTAAAAAATATTTGCCAAAACTCCCATATTTCAGGGTTATATTACATCTATTCCAACTGCTTTTTTGGGGACTAATACTCATTTTATGACTTAGAAGTCACTAAAGTCCTACAAAATGTGATTTATTAAGTAAAATATTACATAGTATCTACCGTAAGCAGAGCGACTAGAAAAGCCCTTAATTATTGCGGTTTTGTGAACAATGTATTAAAATCTCACATCGGGGATATACCCGATCATTTCTCCATTGCAGAGTGCCGTATTTTTAGGAAATTAGCATTCGATTGTTTGACAATCTTTGATCTCTAACCAAAAGGTACTTCAAATTTGTGAGATCATTTGAATTACCTAAACCCTCCGGGAAACCGGAGATTCTTCAACAGCAGTAACTGGTCAACAGTTACACCCCTTTTCGAGATAATTCACTTCTGGTAGATTTAGCCCTTCTGTAAGGAGGGTAACCCCATAGCTGGACACTATTGGGGAAAGTTGGTCCAACATTGACTTGTTAAATTCTTTGCATAAAACCGTCTATACGAGACAGTTGGTAGCTAGGGATTTGAAGTCTAAGACGTCTATAATTTTCTTAATCAATTTTTTTTTCAACTAGCGTGGATCGCGCCAGAGCGTGAACAAACGCAAAAAGTATGTCGTCATGAAAAAGTCAATAATAACTGCAATCGGAATTATCGCAATGAGTTTTAATGCTCAATCACAATCAACAACAAATGAATCTAGCTGGAAGCCCTGGGAACCGGGTAATAGATCGGCTGGTATATACCATAAATCAAGAAGGGAGTCTTCTGTTTACGGACTTAAAGCTGTAGCTGATGGTAAAGGATTTGCCGAGGTTGATGAAATCAGCAATATGGGGCAATACGTTACTACCAAACCCGGAGCTAACTATACCATTAAGTTTGCTTATGCTCACCGTCAATCAGCTGGTGATAAATCCCTAAGGATAGCGGTCAACGGCGTGTTGGCCCACGATATCTTTGTGGACAATAACAGTGCACCAGGTACCTTTAGCTATCAGTCTTTTGAATTTAAAGCGGAGCAATCGCGAACCTTTATAGGGTTCTATGTGATTAGTCTCAGTGGTGATCCCAATAAAGGGGTACTCATCGATGATGTAACCATGACACCCAAAAACGGCTCGCATAACTTGATCAACGATGGAAGTTTTGAATCCACTTTCAAGGCCATAAGACGAACTGCCAGAAGCTCAAATGGCGTAAGCAGTATTCCGGTCCGTCATAAATCAAAATTCGAAGATGAGCCACTTAGTTTTGATGCCGCCACTAACTTTAGTATTGGTCAGTACTATTATCATCACAGTAAGGTACCAGCTCGATCATTGGCACATTTTGAACTGGCAGAAAAAGGTGGCTATAAGCATCAGGATCTACATTTCTACCTGGGGCGGGCTTATCACCTGAACCACCAATTTGGCAAAGCCGTGGGTCACTATCACCGTTACCAAAGACAAATGAAGGATCCTAAATATGCTGAGTCCGCATCAAGAAGCAACCAGGTCAAAAGCTACATGGAAGATTGTATGGCTGGAACCGTACTGATCCCTGATTCCTTGGAGCTGGAAATCAGGAACCTGGGTAGACTAGTAAACTCTCAATACCAGGATTACATTCCTTTGGTTTCATCAGATGAATCCACTATGATTTTCACTTCCCGTCGTAGCAGTAGTACAGGAGGAGGCATGGCCAAAGATGGTAGCTTTTACGAGGATATTTATATTGCCACCAAAAATAGTAATGGAACCTGGACTAAGCCGGAACCAATTATCGAATTGAATTCGGAAAAGCACGATGCTGGTATCGGGCTGTCAAATGACGGGAAACAGCTTTTCCTGTACACTGATGTAAACGGTGGGGACATATATTTAAGTTCTAGAAAGTCCAAAGGTTGGACCCAGCCTGAAGCTTTAAAAGGAGATGTAAACTCAAAATACTGGGAGGGAAGTGCCAGTATTTCAGACGACGGTAAATACCTTTATTTTGCCAGCAATCGTCCTGGTGGTTTTGGAGGAATTGATATCTATCGTGCCGAAAAACAGAGTAATGGTCGCTGGGGTAATGTCGAAAATATGGGCCCACAAATTAATACTGCGGAAGATGAGGATGCTCCTCAGATCCATAGCGATGATGTTACCCTTTTCTTTAGCTCCAAGGGGCATAGTGGAATGGGCGGATTTGATATTTTCTCTTCAGTGAAGGATCAGTTAACTGACTCTTGGTCCCAGCCTAAAAATGTGGGTTACCCTATCAACACCGCGGGTGATGATATCCATTTTTCCCTGAATGCAGCAGGTAGTAGGGCTTATTTCAACTCCTCACATCTGACTGCTAACGGCCATAATGATATCTTCATGATGGAGCGCCCAAAGAATTCTTCAAATCGGTTTGTATTGAAAGGCAAGGTTGTCCAGAAACAGGAGCAAGCTTTTAATGCCAAAGTTGTGTTGACCAATCATAAAACCAGAGAAGTGCAAACTACTACTACCACGGACCTGGTTAACGGTACCTATGCATTTAGCATGGAATTCAACACTGAGTATAGCTTGTCTATTGAATCTGAACAGCAAGTATTCAATACCAAGGATATCAGCATAGAAAGTCAAGCTGATCTGTTCCAATACGTGATGAACTTTGTAGTAGATAATGATAAAATGTACATTATCGAGCAAAGGAACATTGCTCAGATCACCATGGATCAAAATAATTCCTATATGGTGTTGGCTGAAAGCCGATAATTTATCCTGTAAGAGATAGAATCTTACAACCGCTTTTCGAGATAATTATCGCTTAAACAGTCAACCCAGCGATAGAACTGGCCCTGGACCATCTCCTGTTTCCCCTTTAGAGGGTAGCAGGAGATGGTGCAGGGCTTGTTTTATTAATAGCCAAAACACTTTACTTTCAGAATCGTTTTAATATTTATTCATGTTTCTTACCCTGCCTTAGTAAATTCCGATCAAATGCAAACCACTCTTACTCCAACAACCACCATCATTGAGCGATATAAGCAGGTAAGACATCGGTCCCAGGCGCTTTGCAGCCCCCTGTCTGCGGAGGACTATGTGGTTCAACCTGTGGTTGATGTCAGTCCACCGAAATGGCATTTGGCACACACCACCTGGTTTTTCGAAATGTTTGTGCTGGCGAAGTTCAAACCAGATTATAAACTTTTCGATGATCAATATAACTACCTGTTCAACAGTTACTATGAAAATGCCGGTGACCGCGTAATGCGAGCTGATAGAGGTAATCTGACCAGACCTGGTATAGCCGAAGTCTACGATTATCGCAAGTATGTGGATGATCAACTACAAGATTTTATCACAGCTGCTCATCAGCCAAACTCCGAGGTTTTCCGAATCATCGAGATCGGTATTCAGCACGAACAACAACATCAGGAATTACTAGCCACAGATATAAAATACATCTTGGGTCATAACCCTATATTCCCAGCCTATCATAATTATGAGTTGCTCCCCCAAACAGAAGCATCGGTAGAGGCTGAATTTTTGCAAGTAGCTGAGGGATTATATGATATTGGCCATCAAGGGGAAGGGTTCTGCTACGACAATGAACTGGGTAGCCATAAAGTATTTTTACCATCATTTAAAATTATGAACAGGCTGGTAACCAATGGTGAATACCTAGAGTTTTTAAGCGCCGGTGGTTATAAAGATCACAACTATTGGATGATGGAGGGTTGGGAATGGTTGAAGACTGAACATGTCAAGGCTCCTCTTTACTGGCATCAAATCGAAGGATGGTGGTACCATTACACCGCCAATGGATTATTAAAGGTAGACCCAAATGCGCCAGTTACTCACCTTAGTTTTTTTGAGGCAGATGCCTATGCCCGGTGGAGA
>JANQPK010000082.1 GCA_028289505.1 Cyclobacteriaceae bacterium | reverse complement strand
AGCGCTTCTTTTGAACGCTCAATACCCAGAGCGGTTACTACCACCTCTTCCAAGGCCGCGATATCCTCTTCCAAACTAACGTCGATTACCGAGCGGTTTCCAATAACCACCACCTGGCTCTTGAATCCCACGAAGGAATACACCAGTGTAGTAGCATCCGCCGGTACCGTAAGCGAATAGTTACCGTCCAGGTCCGTGGTGGTACCAGTGGTGGTACCTTGAACCAGCACGTTTACCCCTGGTAAGCCAGAGCCGTCCTCAGGGGAGGTGATTTTACCAGACACGGTTCGCTCTTGTGCCCAGGAGACACCAAAAGCAAACATGACTAGTAAACAAGTAGTAATCAGTTTTTTCATAATGATTTGATTTAGTTACACTTTTGTTACTTAATACACTACTGAATTATCTGACAATATAAGCATTTTTGATAATGCAACCGTTTTTTTAAGGTTTATTTTGGGATAAAATATGATATAAGAGGGTTAATTCTGACCATCAAATTGACAAGATCTCACCGGGGAATTATCCTAAAAAAACATGAAAGGTTGATAATTGTCGACAAAAGCCCGAGAAATTGCCTAAAACGGGGAAAATAGCAAATTTTGAGCTAGTCAGTCTTTATTGTGAGGCGTTGGTCATGCGCTTGCGCTCATGCTCGTTCAAATAGATCTTTCGCATCCTAATTGCTACTGGAGTCACTTCCAGGTATTCATCTTTCTGTATATACTCCAGTGCTTCTTCCAGCGAGAAGGTTCTGGGAGGGGCAATTCTGGTATTATCATCTGATCCAGCGGCTCGCATGTTGGTCAGCTTCTTTCCTTTTTGAACATTTACCACCAAATCGTTGGCCCGGGTATGCTCTCCGATGACCTGGCCAGTGTAGAGGTTGTCACCCGGATACACGAAGAAAACACCACGATCCTGCAGCTTATCAATGGAGTAGGCGGTCCCTGGTCCATCCTCCATAGATATTAAAGACCCATTGATCCTTCCAGCGATCTCTCCTTTATAAGGTTGATAATCCTTGAACCTGTGATTCATGATAGCTTGTCCACCGGTAGCAGTGAGCATGTTGTTGCGCAATCCAATCAATCCTCTGGCTGGAACGTCAAATTCCAGGTGTTGCAGGTCACCTTTTGGTTCCATTACTGTCAACTCTCCCTTCCTCTGGGTAACCATTTCAATGACCTTACCAGCGTATTCATCCGGGACTTCCACCACCATGTGTTCTATGGGTTCATGCCTCTGGCTGTCAATCTCTTTGAATATTACCTGGGGTTGGCCTACTTGTAATTCATAGCCTTCACGGCGCATGGTTTCAATCAGTACTGATAAATGCAGTACGCCTCGACCATAAACCATGAATTTCTCTTCACTCTCTCCGGGTTCTACCCTTAAAGCCAGGTTTTTTTCAGTTTCTTTTTCCAACCTGTCCCTAAGATGCCTGGAGGTGACAAACTTGCCCTCTTTTCCAAAGAAAGGGGAATTGTTGATGGTGAATAGCATACTCATGGTAGGCTCATCAATGCTGATGCGGGGAAGTGCCTGAGGACTTTCCAGATCGGTGATGGTATCACCAATATCAAAATCATCTAATCCCACTACTGCACAAATCTCTCCTGAACTCACTGATGCTACTTTGGTTCTGCCCAGACCTTCAAATACATAAAGCTCTTTGATTTTTATCTTTTTAACATTTCCGTCATGCTTGCTCAACCCGTATTGTTTTCCCTCTTCAATGCTGCCTTGATATACTCTACCAATGGCTATCCTGCCCACATAGGAAGAGTAGTCAAGGGAAGTGATTTGCATTTGAGGAAGACCTTGCAATTGTTCAGGAGGGGGAATAACCTCGATTATGGCATCCAGTAACGGTTTTATGTCTTCAGTGGGTTGTTGCCAATCTGTGCTCATCCAACCTTGCTTGGAGGAGCCATACAAAGTGCTGAAATCCAATTGCTCCTCAGTGGCATCCAGGTTAAACATCAATTCAAATACCTGTTCGTGTACTTCATCTGGGCGGCAATTTTCTTTGTCCACTTTGTTGATTACCACTATGGGCTTAAGGCCCAAATTCAACGCTTTACCTAAAACAAATCTGGTTTGAGGCATGGGCCCTTCGAAGGCGTCCACCAATAGCAGTACGCCATCGGCCATTTTCAATACCCGTTCAACTTCTCCGCCAAAGTCGGCGTGACCTGGAGTATCGATGATGTTTATCTTCACTCCCTGATAGCGAATGGATACATTCTTAGATAATATGGTAATGCCTCTTTCGCGTTCCAAATCATTGCTGTCCAGCACCAACTCGCCCATCTGCTGATGCTCCTCAAATAGTTTGGCGGTCTGTATGAACCGGTCTACCAAGGTGGTTTTACCGTGATCTACGTGTGCGATGATGGCAATATTTCTTAAGCTATCCATGGCCTTGTCATTCAAGCGGCAAAACTAAGAAATTGGCATGGTTAATTGTCAGGTATTATGGGATTACTTTTATCTTTGCTCGCATGACTTTTAAAAGACACACCGTCACCAGCGCGTTGCCATATGCGAACGGCCCAGTTCATATTGGACATTTGGCGGGGGTCTATGTGCCAGCAGATATTTATGTGCGATTCCTGAGACTTCAAAGGAAAGACGTACTGTTCATTTGTGGCTCGGATGAGCTGGGGGTGCCCATTACCCTCAGGGCCAAAAAGGAGGGCGTAACTCCGCAAGATGTAGTGGACCGATACCATCAAATGATTAAGAATTCGTTTGAGCAATTTGGCATCAGTTTTGACCATTACAGCCGAACTTCCAGCCCTGTTCATTGGGAAACCAGTTCGGAGTTCTTTAAGACCCTTTATAATAAAGGTGTTTTTACAGAAGAGGTTAGAGAGCAGTACTTTGATGAGGCCAACCAGCAGTTTCTGGCAGATCGATATATACAAGGTACTTGTCCACATTGTGGATTTGACGCGGCCTACGGCGACCAATGTGAGAATTGTGGCAGCAGTCTTAGCCCCTCGGATTTGATCGAGCCTAAGTCCATGCTCAGTGGCCAACCTCCGGTACTAAAGAGTACCAAGCATTGGTACTTGCCCATGGATGAGTATGAAAACTGGCTCAAGAGATACATTCTGGAGGGACACCAGGAGTGGAAGACTAATGTTTTTGGGCAATGTAAAAGCTGGATTGATCAGGGGTTAAAGCCAAGAGCGATGACCCGCGACCTGGATTGGGGTGTTCCGGTACCATTGGATGACGCCGAGGGAAAGGTGCTGTATGTATGGTTCGATGCCCCCATTGGTTATATATCAGCAACCAAGGAATGGGCCGCCGCCAATAATACTGAGTGGGAACCGTATTGGAAAGACCAAGATACTCGTCTGGTTCATTTCATTGGAAAGGACAATATCGTCTTCCATTGTATTATCTTTCCGGTGATCCTACATGCACATGGAGACTATATTGTGCCAGACAACGTACCAGCGAACGAGTTTCTAAACCTGGAGGGAGACAAGATCTCGACCTCACGCAATTGGGCAGTCTGGTTGCATGAGTACCTGGAAGAGTTTCCAGGAAAAGAAGATGTACTGCGTTATGTTCTCTGTGCCAATGCCCCTGAAACCAAGGATAACGACTTTACCTGGAAGGAGTTTCAAGCTAGAAACAACAACGAACTGTTGGCGATTTTCGGGAACTTCATCAACCGGGCGGTAGTATTAACCCACAAGTACTTCCAAGGAAAGGTACCAGAGGCAGGTACGATGTTTGACCTGGATCAGCAGGTGATCTCAAGATTAGAGCAATATCCGGATCAAATTGCTGATTCCCTGCAAAATTTCAGATTCAGGGAGGCCTTGATCCAGATGATGGAAGTAGCTAGAATGGGGAATAAATTTCTGGCTGACACTGAGCCCTGGAAAGTAATTAAGCAAGATGAGGTACGGGTAGGTACTATCTTAAACATCAGCTTACAAATAGCGGCTACCCTGGCCATTATTGCCAGCCCCTTTCTTCCCAGGACTTGTAAAAAGCTTCAAGACATGCTGAATTTGCAGGATTTGTCCTGGTCGGATGCTGGAAATTCCAATCTGATTTCGGCAGCACATCAACTCAACAAACCGGAGTTGCTTTTCGAAAGAATTGAGGATGCTCAGGTTGAGCAACAAATAGCGAAGCTAGAAGCCTCTAAAGCGGAGAATCAAACCGTAGAGGTATCTACTTCCAAAGCGGAAATTTCATTTGAGGATTTCACTAAGATGGATATCCGAATTGGAAAGGTGCTCAAGGCGGAGAAAGTTCACAAATCCAAGAAGCTTCTAAAATTGCAGATTGATACCGGCTTAGACCAAAGGACTATTGTTAGTGGCATTGCCCAACACTACACCCCTGAGCAGGTTGTGGGGAAACAGGTGACCATACTTATCAATTTGGCTCCGCGTAAAATCATGGGTATTGATTCACAAGGTATGGTATTGATGGCTGAAAATTCTGACGGTACCCTTTCATTTTTGCAACCGGACCAGGAAGTGAATCCGGGAGGAGAAGTAAGTTAGCAGCAACGGCAAATAGCACCAGCATACAATAAATACTGTATGCTAGACACTGTATGCTGTTGCTACTAATTGAATAGATTCATAGTTCTATCTATTCCAACAGCACAAAAGCTCAAAATCATTTCCAGGGATTTGTCAATATGCTGGGGTAGTGCCTCAAATTCTTGATTGGTGAATCTGCTCAGTACATAATCTACCTGGTGCCCTTTATGGTAATTGTCTCCGATACCAAAACGAAGTCTTGGATACTGGGTGGTTCCAAGAGTGGCTTCTATATGTTTCAGGCCATTATGACCAGCATTCGATCCCTTGCTGCGCATCCGTAGAGTGCCAAAGGGAAGGGCTACATCGTCAGTGACAATCAGCGTATTCTCCAAAGGAATTTTTAATTGCTGCTGCCAGTAGTTAGCAGCCTTACCACTGAGGTTCATGTAGGTGGTAGGTTTGATCAAGTGTATCTGGCGGCCTTTGTACTTAATCGCCGAACGAAACGCTAGCTTTTCCAATAGGAATTCACTCCCACGGTCTTCTGCTAATTTGTCCAAGATCAGGAAGCCAATATTATGCCTGGTAAGCTCATACTCAGCTCCAATATTGCCCAAACCAACGACTAAATACTTCATAATCAACGAGCTGCTATCTTCAAGCTACTAGCTACTAACTACCTCTATAAGTCAGGTAGTATTGAAGTGAAAAAAGATGATAGAAGATAGAAGCTTGCTGATTCTCTAGCTTTCATCAGATCCTTCTCCGCCAGCCTCGCCTGCTTCAGACTCACCACCGGACTCTGCTGTACCTTCTCCTGCTTCTCCTTCTTCACCTTCAAGATCTTCTTCGTCTTCACGCTCAACCACCCGGATGGTTCTTGGAGTTTCCACTGAAATCACACTAACCATTTCACTGGTCAGGAACTCGAAATTAGCAGGTTCAATTTCTGCCACTTTGATAGAGCTGCCGAGCTTAAGCTTTGAGATGTCTACCATTATTTCTTCAGGCATGTCTTTTGGTAAGGCCTTAACCAGTAAATACTTCTGGTTAACGTACAGCTTACCACCCTCGGCTACTCCAGGGGCATTGCCCTTGGTGCGCACCGGAATTTCCATGCTAATGGGTTTGTTGTCTTTCAATACCAGGAAGTCAGCATGCAAAATAATCTCACTTACTGGATGAAACTGAATATCCTGCAGGATGGCTCTGGCCTTGGTTCCATCAACCGAGATATCAACATAATGAACATCAGAGGTATAAACCAACTCTCTGAAATTGATCATGGGAGTCTCAAAATGGATTTGTTCTTTACCTCCGTATAATACACAGGGGACCCTGCCCTCTGTTCGTAGCTTCTTAGCATCACTTTTGCCGAGATTTGCTCTTTTATACCCTTTAATCTCTAAGGTTTTCATGATGATTAATATTTGTTTAAATAAATAATGAACTAATTGAACCCTGGGTTCGAATTTCTTTAATAGCGTTGGCGAATAAATTGGCCACTGTTAGCACGTGAATCTTCTGGTGTGGTGTTTTTAACGGTATAGTATCGGTTATCACCACCTCTTCCAGTAAGGAGTTCTCGATGTTTTCCAGTGCCTTACCTGACAATACCCCATGGGTGACGGCAGCTCGAACGCTGCTTGCACCTTTATCCTTAAGTATTTGCGCCGCTTTACAAATGGTACCTGCGGTGTCGATCAGGTCATCCACCAACACCACATCTGCATCTTCTACATTACCAATTACTTGCATTGAGGCCACTTCGTTGGCACGCTTTCGATGCTTGTCACAAACTACCAACTCCGCATTAAAGTACTTTGCAAATGCTCGGGCACGGCCTACACCCCCAACGTCTGGGGCGGCAAATACAATGTTTTCTAGCTGCAGTTGACGCAGATAAGGAACGAAAATTGCCGATCCGTACAGGTGATCAACAGGAAAATCAAAGAAGCCCTGTATTTGGCCAGCATGTAGGTCTATAGTCATCAGGCGGTCTGCGCCAGCTGCTGATAACAGGTTGGCATTTAACTTGGCCGCGATGGAAACTCTAGGTTTATCTTTTCTGTCCTGCCGGGCATAGCCAAAGTAGGGAACGATCACTGTTACATGCTTAGCGCTGGCTCGACGGGCAGCATCGATCATTAGTAGTAATTCCAAAATATGATCAGCAGGAGGGTAGGTCGATTGAATGATAAACACATCACAACCTCTAACCGACTCATCAAAACTTGGCGCCATTTCACCATCGCTGAATTTGACCAACGATAGGGCTCCAGTTTTAACACCGTATGACTGGGCAATTTTTTCCCCTAGTGACTGTGATGCGGAACCCGCGAAAATCTTTACTGCTGACATAACCTGGTGACTGCTTTGCGCAATGAGGGTGCAAATATATTAAAATGTTTTTGATTTATGGCCACTTATAAAACTACAATTTCGTCTAGGTATATCCTGCTTGGTTGCCCTGCCCTATGGTGTGTTTCTGGTATTGGATTGAGCGCATTGGCCTCTACCTTGATGGCGCTCAGTTGTCGACTGGGAAAAGTGACATTAGAAGTAACCTTGTTACGACCCTGAGTGTAACTGGCCTCGGTTAAATCGAGCAGGCCCAATTCCTCATATGTGGTTCCATCAGCAGAGCCCAGGACGCGATAACTTGTGGGCACATATACGCCGGAGATGGTAAATCTAAGATTAGTGATTTGTATCTCTGAAACCGATACCAGTTCAGGAAATCTGAGTAAAATTTCAACATCTCCACCAAACCCCTGCCAGTTATCATCACTGATACTTAAGCTGGCATAGTTATAGTCGACCAATGAACCTTGACCTGCAGCATCCTTAAAGTCCAAATAGGGAGTTATGTATTGGACTGAGGCACCATGGCCCTGGTGAATTGGGAAACTTAGCTTGGAGGTATTTCCAACTGGAACATCAGCTCGAAAGGCTCTTGCGCTTATAACAGCACCACTATCAACTACAAATGGAGCATTGTAAAGAAAGGAAGAAGTATCGGGTTCGGTTCCATCTAAGGTGTAATAATAGTCCAAGTGATTGGCTTCCGTGCTAAAGGTAAATTCAATTCCTTCATTCACACCCTTATGATCGATGTTCACATTAAAGGCACTGGAGGCATAGCGAGTGTCCTGATAGTCAAGCCGCTGCAGGTAGGGGGTCAATCTTTCTATAAAATGATCCCATTGTTGCTGGTCCTCATTAGACCAGGCGTTCTCGGCGATAGCAAATATTCTTGGGTATACCATATAAGTCAATTTACCCCAATCTGTGATAGACTCCGTCCATAGATTGGCTTGGGTACCCAATACATGATTGGCCTGCTGTTCGCTTAAGGTTTCAGGGATAATTTGATATTCATAGGCCTCCTTTAAATACATGTGAGAATAGCCAAGATTTGGTTCTAGATCATCCGGACCTTGTTTTAAGTCCAGGTAGCAAAAGGATGCCGGAGTCATAACTACATCATGGCCTGCCTGGGCAGCTTTAATTCCGCCTTCTTCTCCCCGCCAGGACATTACCGTGGCATTTGGTGCTAAGCCTCCTTCCAGAATCTCATCCCATCCAATCATATTTTTACCTTTACAATTAATGATTGATTCAACTCTTTTTATGAAATAACTTTGCAATTCTGCCTCGTCCTTTAATCCCTCCGTGCGGATTCGTTTTTGGGCATCTGGGTCTTTTTTCCACTGCTCTTTGTTGCATTCATCCCCACCAATATGGATGTATTCGAACGGGAATAGCGCCACCACCTCGTCAATTACGGCTTCTACAAATTCGAAAGTTTCTTCTTTCCCGGGATTATAGGTGTTGTTTTTAAATACACCACCGGTGGCTACATAAGGCTCAGCCCCAACACACCCAATTTCTGGATAAGCAGCGATGGTGGCTTGTGCATGACCAGGCATGTCGATTTCCGGAACAATCTCAATATATCTTTCTTTGGCATAAGCTACGATCTCCAGGATATCCTCCTGGGTATAGAAGCCACCATAGGTTGCGGTATCTTTGGCGGTTTGTTTGGGACGTCCCCACCAATCAGAAATGCTTTCATCGTAGTTGGTATAATCTACCCGCCAAGCACCCACATCAGTTAATTTAGGATAACTTTTGATCTCAATGCGCCAGCCTTGATCATCTGTTAAATGCCAATGAAATCGGTTCATTTTAAGCGTTGACATCATATCTAGCACTTCTTTAACTTGCTGTTTATCAAAGAAATGCCTCGAGACATCCAGCATAAATCCTCTCCAGCCAAAAGCGGGTTGATCTGCTATGTTTACCGCTGGAATGGCCCAATCACTGGGTTTTTCAGCCTCTTTTGCAATAAATGATGGCGGCAGAAGTTGGATTAAGGTTTGTAGTCCATAAAAGAAGCCAGCGCCATCGCTTGCCAGTAAGCTAACGCTATCTCTAAAAACCATCAGTTGATAAGCTTCTGGCAGAATCTGGGAGGAATGAGACAGGTTTATACTAGAAGCTTGGCCATCAACACTTATATCCGGTGCCCAGCCCTGGTATTTTGAAAAGTGATCGGTAAAGTGCCTGGCAATGGTCAATTGTTGTTCATTTTCCACTCCAATCACCGTGCTCTTGTTAACCACAAAGTAGCCGCTATCAATACTTAGCTGATTTGGTTGCGGAATTATAGCTACCGGTGAAGGACCTTCTGGAGTCATCTGTGGTTGGCAACCCATGATTGCCAATAGCAAAGCCTTGCCCCACCAATATAAGTTTGATTTCATATTCATAGAATATTGGCCACAATAATATTAAATCCATCTGGTCGATGCTAATGTCAGTTTTTGACTTGCACGGGAATGCTTGAATATGCAATCGGATCCTTATATTGATACCTAGAATAATAAAGCTGTATCAAGATGAAAGCTATTTTTTCCAACCGTAGATTTAGAAGCCAGACTGAAAAGGTATTATGGATCACTATAGCTTGGACGGGAATCTCTTTAATGCAGTTTTTATCCGTATACTCGGTAAGCATACAATTAGACATGGAAACCGATCATCTTGATGCTAGAGGCATCATGATTGCCAGCATACTGACAGGGGTTTTTGCTGGTATAGTGGGAGGTACTACAGTGGTTTCTTTTTGGGAAAAATGGTTGAGGAGTTTGTCTTACGGCCGGTCAATATTTTATATGCTGTGTACCTATACCCTGATCAATATTGTGGTATCTGCGGTGGGATCGATTACTTTTTCCATTGCCGGGCTCAATGCATCCTTATTGGAAGTAGAAATGTGGCAAGTGGTTTGGGATGATTTGTTTTCAAGGGCTCATGTAATCAATTACTTTTTCTGGATGGCGGTAGTATTATTGACTTTAATCGCCTTGCAGGTAAATGATAAATATGGCCCCGGTGTATTCGCCTCTTTCCTACTAGGCAAATACTTTCACCCCAAACGAGAGGAGCGTATTTTTATGTTTCTGGACCTACGTGATTCTACGCGGATTGCCGAAAAACTAGGTGAAGGCCGATATTTCAACTTTTTAAAGGATCTGTTCCGAGACATCACCCCAGGTATTCTTGATGCCGGTGGTGAGATTTACCAATACGTTGGAGATGAGGTGGTCGTTAGCTGGGACGGAGGGTCCGGCACTTCACCTACAAACTGCATCCAATGCTTTTTAAATATTCAGGAGATACTATCGAAAAATACGGCCAAGTATCAGGAATTGTATGATCAGGAGATTCCCGAGTTTAAGGCGGGTTTGCATTCTGGTTATGTAATGGTGGGCGAGATTGGAATTGTCAAGCGAGAGATTGCCTATTCCGGGGATGTGCTGAATACAGCGGCCAGGATTCAGGCCAAATGTAATGAATTGGGTGTGGATTTACTGCTATCCCGGACCCTACTGGATAAAATTAAATCAATACCCCACGACCTAAGTACCAAAGCCTTGGGAAATATGGAGCTTCGCGGAAAGCAACAAACTGTAGGATTATATACGATCCTGGGCAATTGATTTCAGAGCAGACCTTGTTGGTTTAACGATTTTTCCAATTCCGTATGGCGCTGCCAAAAATTATCTTTTAGGGTTTGCATTACGCTCTTAAACTCCGGTAGATCCAATAAAGGTTCAAATACTGGATCCATCTCCGTAAATAAAACCACCCAATAGAAATACTGCTCCTGCTCAGAGAATATTTTTAAATGCTCTATGGTTTTCTCGGTGTCGCCTTGATAGGCATAATAGTGGGCCAACAAGAAATTCTGATAAATGGATATGTCATGGTCAGCAAATTCCTTAAAGCTGGCTAGGTAACCAGCAGCTTGCTGATGCTTACCCATTTTAGCATTCACCATGGCAATATTTATATCTGCAGCGGGAAACATCGCATAGCCAAGGGAATCTTTTACGGTGGCAAACCAGTTGTAATATTTAAAAGACTCCTGATAATCTCGTTGATAGTAGCACACTTTGGCCACTTCCTGCAGGATGTCCAAACGACTGGAATCTTGCCTTAATGCCTTTAATAAAAGGCGTTTCGTTCTTTCAAGATCCATATCTTGGGCACATAGAATGTATGCTTGTACTTGCCTGGAGAACAGATTCTCAGGATTATAGCTCAAAGATAAGTTGATGTAGGCTTCAGCTTTTTCCGTAAAACCGGATTGGATCAAAGCATTGCTCAGATGCAGGTAGGTGATACTGGTACCTGCTGAGTCAGCGCTGGCCACCTCTAATTGCGATCCTTTAAGCGCATACTCCAAATATTTCCCACTATCAGGATTATACAAAGAATAAAAGTCCGAGAGAATATTGATAACCATGGCAGAATTGGGATTGTATTCCAAAGCTTTTTCCAGGTGGGGAAGTGCCAATTGGTATTCCCGGTTAATGACATAGAACAGTGCTTTGGCTACCATACCCTGTGGTAATGAAGCGTCCAGCAGTAAGGCTTGGTCGGCATAGGTATTTATTTTCTCAGTGTACTGCTTTTCCACCTGCAAAAAATCTAAATAATAGTAGCACAAAGCGATATCCGCGTATGCTCGAGCAAATTGTGGATCTAGTTCAATAGCGTTTTCAAAGTGGTCGATTGCTGCCCAAAGGCCATCAGCTGTACGCGCATAAAACTGATCCAGACCCTTAAGAAAGGAATCATATGCTTCGAGGTTATTAGTGGGTATTTTCTCAATTCTCAACTGCTCTTCCGGGGTGATGATTACTTGAATTTCTGAGGCAATATTCTTAGCAATCTCCTGCTGTAACTGAAAGATATCTTTGGTATCTCTGGAATATTGTTCTGCCCACAGGTGCTGGTCACTAGAAGCTTCAATTAATTGGATGTTGAGCAATACTTGATCGCCGATCTTTTGGCCACTCCCTTCCACGAAATACTCCACATTTAGTTCCTGTGAAATTTCGTTAATGGTTTTGGCTGCATCCCGATATTTTTCTACTGAGGTGCGACTAATCACCCTCAGATCTTCAATTTTTTGCAAATTGTTCAGGACCGATTCCATCAATCCATTTACCAAGTAAACATTGGAAGAATCATTACTATCGTTTCGAAAGGGCAATACTGCAATTGATTTTTTTGCGGTAGTGTGCTGTGTTGATTCAGTTTTACCTTGTTTATCACCAAGGGTTAAAACTAATGTGGAAGCCAAAATTGCAACCATGATCGCACCTGCAATCATCAGAGTCTTACTTCTATTTAACCGTGAAACTGCTGTAGCTGGTGGGTCCATCCGTTTACCCTTACCGTGAA
>JANQPK010000077.1 GCA_028289505.1 Cyclobacteriaceae bacterium | reverse complement strand
ATTAAGATGATAGTGCTTCCGGATGGGAATACCACAATTATCATTCAGGGAAAGAATCGATTTCAAATTGAGTCGTTTGTAGACCTTCATCCCTATTTCACCGCCAAAGTAAGCTACATTCAGGAAAAGTTTATGGCCAAGCATCGCAAAGAGACCTTGGCCGTGGTGCAATCATTAAAGGATGCCGCCTCAAAAATACTCAAGCTGAATCCTGAAATACCACAAGAAGCTCAGGTAGCACTGGATAATATTGAAAGCCATACTTTTCTTACTCATTTCCTATCATCTAACATTAATGCCGAGGTAGCGGATAAGCAGCAATTACTGGAAATCAACGATGGGATGGAGCGGGCCACTGTGTTACTAGAGCATATGATGAAAGACATTCAGATGCTGGAGCTTAAAAGGGAGATCCAAAATAAGGTTCACTCAGACATTGACCAGCAGCAGCGTGATTTCTTTTTGCGACAGCAAATAAAAGTGCTGCAAGATGAATTGGGGCATGAGGGTCCAGACCAGGAGGTTGAAGCGCTTAGAGCTCGAGGTGATAAGAAGAAGTGGCCTAAAGAAATCCATGCTCATTTTAACAAGGAATTGGATAAAATAATGCGGCTTAATCCCGCATCTGCTGAGTATCCAGTTGCTTTTGGCTATGTGGAATTATTCGTGGACTTGCCTTGGAGCGATTATACCATAGATAGCTTTGACCTGAACAAAGCCAGGAAAATACTTGATAGGGACCATTACGGCCTGGAAAAAGTAAAGGATCGGATTATCGAGTATTTGGCAGTACTGAAACTAAAACAGGATATGAAAGGACCAATTCTTTGCCTTTATGGTCCTCCAGGTGTAGGTAAGACCTCGTTAGGAAAAAGTATTGCTGAGGCCCTGGGGAGAAAGTACATTCGAATGTCCCTGGGTGGTGTACACGATGAGGCTGAAGTGAGGGGGCACAGGAAGACCTATGTTGGGGCGATGCCTGGTAAGATCATACAAAATATAAAAAAGGCCAAATCATCGAACCCAGTGTTTATTTTGGATGAAATCGATAAGGTTAATGCTGATTTCCGTGGTGATCCATCCTCAGCTTTACTGGAAGTCCTGGATCCTGAACAAAACAGTACTTTCAATGATAACTACCTAGAAGTTCCCTATGACCTGAGCAAGGTGTTGTTCATCGCAACTGCGAATTCTCTTGATACGATACAACCTGCACTGAGAGACCGCATGGAGATCATAGAGATTAGTGGTTACACTCCAGACGAGAAGGTTAAGATTGCTCAAAAGCATTTAGTTCCTAAGCAAAAGAAAGAACACGGCTTAAAGCCTGGAGATTTCACCTTGTATAAATCTGCACTGGTTAAAATGGTAGAAAAATATACCAGAGAATCAGGAGTGCGTAATTTGGAACGTGAGGTGGGAACTATTGCTCGGAAGATTGCAAAATCCGTAGCAATGGAAGAAGAGCATCCTGTAAAAATAACCGCCGAGCAAGTAGAATCGCTTTTGGGACCACCAAAGTTTGATAAAGAACTTTACCAGGGCAATAAAATTGCAGGTGTGGTTACCGGTCTTGCCTGGACACAATCCGGCGGCGAAATCCTTTTTATTGAATCCAGCTTAAGCCGGGGGAAGGGAAAATTAACCATTTCCGGGCAGTTAGGAGATGTCATGAAGGAATCTGCGGTTGCTGCGCTATCCTATGTAAAGGCTCAGGCAGAAAATCTTGACATTGATCATCGCGTGTTCGATAATTATGATCTGCATATTCATGTGCCAGCGGGGGCTGTACCTAAAGATGGACCATCTGCTGGAATTACTATGGTAACTTCATTGGCCAGCATTTTCACCCAACGTAAAGTGAAGGATAAAATCGCGATGACCGGTGAGATTACTTTAAGAGGGAAAGTTTTGCCTGTTGGCGGGGTTAAAGAAAAGCTACTGGCTGCAAAAAGAGCGGGGATCAATGAAGTAATTCTTAGTAGTAGGAATCGTAAAGATATTGAAGAGATAAATGAGGTTTATCTGAAAGGCTTGAAACTGCATTTGGTAGATACCGCAGAGGAAGTATTGGAGATAGCTTTGCTCAGGCAAAAAGCAGAGGAGTCGTTGAGTTTTGTGTTGCCAGTGGATGGCCAAAAACAGATGTATTCATAAAGGTTTATGACCGGCAACAGATATTATTCCGGTCACTTGTGGTTATGGATGCTAATGGTTTTGGTTTGGCACCATTCTGAAGCCCAGTTTGGCGGCCGGAAATCATTCCAATTTTTAAACTTACCAGCAACCGCCAGGGCCGCGGCCCTGGGAGGGGTGAATGTATCAGGATGGGATCAGGATGTACAGATGTTTCTATCCAATCCCGCGTTACTGGACAGTTTAACCGATAATCATGTTGGTCTAACCTACCAGTCGCTAGTGGCTGATATCGGCTACGGCAGCTTGAGTTATGTGCGGAAGCCGAATACTCCGGGGACTTGGGGAGTTGGCGTACGATATCTGAATTACGGAGATTTTCAAGGTTACGACCCCACAGGAGCACCCACTGGGAGTTTTACTGGATCTGAATTCAACGCCACTTTGGGTTATGCCAGAGTACTGGGTCCCATACAACTAGGGGCCTCACTCAGTATAATGCATTCCGGCATAGCAGGATTCAATGCTACTGGGTTATTGCTGGATATTGGAGGTATCTTTAAGCATCCGGAGCAGGACCTGGTAGTAGGTCTAGTATTTAAAAATATTGGAGTATTGCTAGCGGATTTTACAGAAAGCAGTGGATCGGAAATACCGTTTGATGTGCAGTTAGGGGTAACTTTTAAACCAAAGTATATGCCATTTCGTTTCACCCTAACAGGATACAACTTTGGCCTTTTGAATGAAACTTTATTCAACCCCACGGGTACAGGTGAGGGAGCACCTGAGGAGGTAACAGGATTTGATAAGGTAATGGGGCACCTTGCCATCGGAACTGAAATTCTGATCCATAGAAACTTTAATGTTCGTTTGGGATATAATCACCTAGTGCGTCAACAATTGCGACTGGCAGAAACCAGTGGGGGAGCAGGGATTTCCTTTGGATTCCTGATGAGAATTAGAAAATTTGAACTGGCATATACGCGCAGTATTTATCATACCGGGGGAGGATATGATTACTTCACTCTGGTTACAGATTTAAATAGTTTTATTAAGAAGAGATAGAAATGTTAAATGACAAGCAATATTTAACTCCCAGACAAATCGTTGAGGAGCTAGATAAATACATAATTGGACAACAGGACGCAAAGCGCAATGTGGCCATTGCATTACGCAATAGGTGGAGGCGACTAAGTGTAACCAGTGATATGCAAAAGGAGATTATTCCCAATAATATCCTGATGATAGGAGCAACGGGTGTAGGAAAAACTGAAATCGCCCGCAGATTGGCCAATTTAGCAGATGCACCTTTCTCAAAAGTGGAGGCTTCGAAATTTACCGAAGTGGGATATGTAGGCCGCGATGTTGAAAGTATGGTCAGAGACTTAGTAGAACAATCGGTGAACCTGGTTAAGACCAGAAAGCAGGAAGAAGTAAAAGAAAAAGCGGCACTGGTAGTGGAGGACATTATTTTAGACGCACTAATTCCACCCATCAAACAAACCACCACAAAAGTATCTGGTGATCCAGCCGAAACCATGCCTCAGAATGATGCAGAGTTGAATGAACGAACCAGAGATCGATTCCGGGAAAAGATCCGCAGTGGTGAATTGGATCATCGAAAGATAGACATCAACGTTAAGAAGCCCATGAATCCCGGGGTAGGAATGATCGGTGGTGGAATGATGGATGAGTCATCCATGATCAATTTGCAGGAGATGATTGGGAATATGATGCCCAAGAGAAATAAGAAGCGTAAGGTGAGCATCAGTGAAGCCAAAAGAATACTGCTTGAAGAAGAGGCTTCTAAATTGATCGATATGGATGAGGTTAAGGAAGAAGCCATTCGGAAGGCTGAAAATACCGGGATTATTTTCATTGATGAGATCGATAAAATCGCCGGGGGATCAGGTAAGCATTCCGGACCGGATGTCAGTCGTGAAGGGGTGCAGCGGGACCTTCTCCCGGTGGTTGAAGGCACTGCGGTCAATACTAAATACGGTATTATTAAGACCGACCACATTCTTTTTATCGCCGCAGGAGCCTTCCATGTTTCCAAACCCAGTGATTTAATTCCAGAACTTCAAGGGAGGTTTCCCATCAGGGTTGAACTTGAAAATCTCACCAAAGACGATTTTTATCATATCCTGAAGGAACCTAAAAATGCACTAACCAAGCAGTATGAAGCGCTGTTCAACGCTGAGGATGTGACTTTGGGTTTTCAGGACCAAGCCTTGCATGAAATTGCCGAGATTGCGTTCAGGGTAAACAGTGATATTGAAAATATTGGAGCCAGAAGACTTCATACAGTCATGAGCCACTTACTGAATGATCTGCTTTTTGATATGCCCGATGTGATTGCGCCCAATGCACAGGTGGTAATTACCAAGGACTTAGTAACTGAGCGCCTGGAGCAGCTGGTAAAGACGAAAGACCTTAGCGAGTATATTCTCTAGTAAGTTAGAATTTCGATTCACACATTCAGGTTGCGAATCATTACCTCTACCACCTGTGGTAGCTCAAACTGATGCCGCCAATTCCAGTCTTTTCTAGCGCTGGAATCATCCAGGTTATGAGGCCAGGTTTTAGCAATGAGGTCTCTGAAGTCCGGTTTATAGATGGATGAGAATGAAGGATAGTGTAGCTGTATTGCCTCGGTCAATTCACGTGGTGTGATACTAAAAGCTGACAAGTTATAGGAGGTATGCACGGTAATGTTCTCACGGGGAGCTGCCATAAGCTCTATGGTTGCTCGTATAGCATCTGAGATGTACATCATTGGCAGTTTGGTGTCTTGGTGCAGAAAGCATTCGAATACTTCTTTTTTTACCGCACTGTGGAAAATTGAGACTGCATAATCCGTAGTGCCACCACCAGGTGGGGATTTGTAACTAATCAACCCTGGATACCTTAAACTGCGAACATCCAATTTAAATCGATCGTAGAAATACTGGCACCAAAGTTCCCCTGATAACTTACTAATACCGTACACAGTTTCGGGGTCCATGATGGTATATTGAGGAGTGTCTGTCGATTGGGTGTGTGATCCAAACGCCGCTATCGAGCTTGGCCAAAAAACGCGATCAACCTGATTATCTCGGGAAGCTTCGAGGACGTTGATCAACCCATCCATATTGAGGGTCCAAGCGTTGCGCGGTCGACTTTCTCCTGAGGCTGACAGCATGGCGGCCAGATGATATACCACTTCAATTTTTTGCTCCCGAATCAGCTGATCCACCGCTTGATGGTTCAAGACATCCAGACGGGAAAAATTGAATTTAGATAAATGACGCTCGGGTTGACTGATATCAGAAATCAGTATGTTTTCCAGCCCATATTGTTCAGCCAGGGCGGAAGATAACTCTGAGCCCAGTTGCCCACAGGCTCCAGTCACCAAAATTTTTTTCATGGTGGTTAATTAGTGATAGGCAAATTACAAAATACATAGCGGTGAGGCCAAGCGGTGGCCAGGCAATTTCTCTCCATAACTCGTCACTTATAACTCATAACCCATAACTAATAACTGCTATCTTTGTATCAGCAGATCAACTTACTCACTATGTACAGTTCACTCAAACAACATCTTACCCAAGAATTATCTTCTCTAAAAGAAGCTGGATTGTTCAAATCGGAACGTGTTATAACTACTGCTCAGGGAGCAGTAATTCGCACTGATGATGGACGAGAGGTGATCAATTTTTGCGCTAATAATTATCTTGGTCTTTCATCTCACCCCCAGGTTGTTCAAGCGGCAAAGGATGCGATTGACAGTCATGGCTATGGGATGTCCTCTGTGAGGTTTATCTGTGGTACCCAGGATATTCATAAACAGCTTGAAAAAAGAATTTCTGAGTTCTTGGGCATGGAAGATACCATTCTGTATGCAGCGGCATTTGATGCTAACGGGGGCGTTTTTGAGCCACTGCTTACCGCGGACGACGCCATCATCTCAGACTCCTTAAATCACGCATCCATCATAGATGGAGTTCGACTGTGTAAAGCCCAGCGTTATCGTTTCCGGCACAATATTATGGAAGACCTGGAAGAGCAGCTAAAACAAGCCTCCGCTCAACGGTATCGGATTATTGTTACTGATGGCGTGTTTTCTATGGATGGTACCATCGCACAATTGGATAAGATTTGCGCCTTGGCAGAACGGTACGATGCTTTAGTAATGTCAGATGAATGCCATGCTACCGGTTTTATGGGTGCGACCGGTAGAGGGGTTCATGAGTACCATGGCGTCATGGACCGTATGGACATTATTACTGGAACTCTGGGGAAGGCACTTGGCGGCGCATCCGGAGGATTTACTTCAGGGCATAAAGAAATCATCGAGATCTTACGCCAAAAGTCAAGACCGTATCTGTTTTCCAACACCTTGGCACCATCAATAGCCGGAGCTTCCTTAGCAGTGTTGGATATGCTCAGTGAAACCACTGAACTGCGCGACAAGTTAGAGGAAAACACCAGGTACTTTAGAGAGGAAATGACCGCAGCTGGATTTGACCTTAAACCGGGAGCACATCCTATCGTGCCTATCATGCTATACGATGCGGTGCTTTCGCAAAAAATTTCGAAACGTTTATTAGAACTAGGGATTTATGTGATTGGCTTTTATTATCCGGTAGTACCCAAGGGTCAGGCTAGAGTAAGGGTTCAGATTTCTGCTATCCACGAAAAGCAGCATCTGGACCAGGCAATAGCAGCGTTTATAACCGCGGGCAGGGAACTTGGAGTTGTCAACTAATCATGGGTTAAACATAACCTATGAGCTATTGACACTAGGGTAGGTTTTGGCATATAATGTGATGGCCTGGCGTGCAGCCAGCACATCGTGTACTCGTAGGATGGAAGCGCCATTCAATAAGGCGATGGTATTTAACACCGTAGTCCCATTTAGTGCCTCTTGAGCCGTACCTCCTAGCGTGCGATAGATCATAGATTTTCTTGAAAGGCCTGCCAGTATTGGGAGTTGTAATTCGTTGAAGTAGTTCAGATTTCTCAGCAACTCAAAGTTTTGTTCAATGGTTTTAGCAAAGCCAAATCCCGGATCGATTACGATATCATTTACACCCATGTCTTTGAGAAGGCTTATTTTCTGGCTGAAGTACATCATAATATCAGTGATGAGGTTTTGGTAATCGGTCTCTCCGCTCATAGTTTGCGGATTGCCTCTCATATGCATTAGTACATAGGGTACCTGACGATCGGCTACCAGTTGAAACATATGGTTATCAAGGCTCCCACCACTAATATCATTGATCATATCCGCTCCAGCATCAAGGGCAGCGGCAGCTACCTCTGACCGAAAAGTATCTATTGATATGGGCAACGAAGGAGCGTGGGACCTACATGCTGTAATCGCAGGTACCACACGATTTATTTCTTCCATTACAGGAATATCGTTGGCATTTGGACGGGAAGAATACCCTCCAATATCCACGATATCCACTTGTTCCTGAACCATCTGATCTAATTTCTTGATCAGCTCTTCATTGTTCTGATACCTACTGCTTTGGTAAAAGGAATCAGGGGTGATATTGAGTATTCCCATCACCAATGGGTTGTTCAATTGAAGCAGTTTTCCGCTCAGGTTCAGTGTTTTTTTTGACGAAAAAGGGGTAACTTTCGTTATCAAATCCAGCCCTAATTAGGTTTCTCTAAATTTAGACAAAAGTTGATAAACCAAACAATTAACCAGTATAAGCAGGTGGTGGAGGAGTGCAAACAGTTGTTTGCTAAGAAGAGTAAAGACTACGGAACTGCCTGGCGCATACTGAGGCTTCCCTCAATCACCGATCAGATATTTATCAAGGCGCAAAGAATAAGATCTATTCAGGAGAAAGGACAGCAAAAAGTTGATGAAGGAACAAGGCCCGAGTTTATAGGAATTGTAAACTACTGTATCATTGCCATCATCCAAATGTCTTTGGATGAAAGTTCTTCGCTCGATATACCTTATGGTAAGCTTGAACCGTTATACGATAAGGCCATGGACGAGGTGATGCGCCTGCTGGAAAACAAGAATCACGACTACGATGAGGCCTGGCGTGATATGCGGATAAGTTCTATCACCGATATCATTCTGATGAAGTTGCTCAGAGTAAAACAAATTGAGGACAATCAGGGTAAAACACTGGTATCGGAAGGTACTAAAGCCAACTATCAGGATATGATAAACTATGCGGTGTTTTGTTTAATTAAATTAAATGAAGGTGAATCATGACCTGGTTGATCCGTATAGCTCGTGTCCTGGTTGGAGGGTTATTTATTTTTTCAGGATTAATAAAGATCAATGATCCAGTAGGAACTGCTATTAAGCTGGAGGAGTATTTTACGGTTTTTAGCAGTGATATTGCCCCAGTCTTCGGGGTTCTAGAACCCTTCTCTTTACAGTTGTCAGTTATTCTGGTAGTGCTGGAGGTAGTATTGGGCGTTGCAGTACTGATCAATTATAGAATGCCTGTTACCACCTGGGTAGTATTGTTGCTAATACTTTTCTTCAGCTTCCTGACGTTTTATTCTGCCTATTTCAATAAAGTTACTGATTGCGGTTGTTTTGGAGACGCCATCAAGTTGACCCCATGGGAGAGCTTTATCAAAGATGTGGTTTTGTTAATCCTGATTTTAGTTTTTTTCCCAAATCGAGATCAACTAAGACCTATGCTGAGCTCTGGCCTGGGTAACCTGGTGGTTGGTTTAGTAACCGTAGTTGGCCTGTATCTATCGGTTCATGCGATACGACACCTTCCATTTATTGACTTTCGTGCTTACAAACCGGGTGCTAGCATACCAATGGGAATGGAGCCATCCGAACCTTTACGCCACCTGTATATCATGGAGAAAGCCGGAGAGACTTACGAATTTGAGACTTATCCTAGTGACACCACCTATCAATATAAGGACATCAAACTGCTGAACCCAGAAGCACAACCAGTCATTACAGATTATAGTGTGTGGGATACTGATGGAAATGACGTCACGCAACAGACTTTCGAAGGAAATACGCTAATTATCGTAGTTCATTTTGTTGAGAAAGCCAATCAGCAAGCATTCCAACAAATCAATCAGCTGATCGAGAAGATTGAAGGTCAGGTTAAGGTAATGGTGTTAACCGCCTCTGATCAGAGTTCTTTTGAGGCTTTCAGACATGAAGTGCAGCTAGCAGCACCTTACTATTTTGCCGATGCTACAGTTTTAAAAACTATGATCAGGTCAAACCCCGGGTTGCTACTGCTAAGAGAAGGAACGGTAATCGATAAATGGCATTTCCGGGATATCCCTTCAGCTGATGATATGATGCAGACAACCCTTTGATCATGGATTCTATGGAAATCCCTAAAAATATATACCTAACCGGAATGCCCGGAAGTGGTAAATCTACTTTGGGAAAGGCTTTGGCTGATAAGCTGCAGATTGCGTTTTTTGATCTTGACCACTACATAGAGGAACAAGCTGGAAAGGATATCAACCGAATTTTCAATGAGGATGGGGAAGTTGGTTTCAGAGCCATTGAAAGAAAATGTTTGGTTACTTTGGGTGAGAAACCTGATTCAAAAGTATTGGCTACCGGAGGAGGTACGCCCTGCTTTCATGGTAACATCGACTATATGAATCAAATGGGAGCCACCATATTCCTGCAGGTACCACTGGAAGTCATTGTACAACGACTTTCCCAACAAGGAACTGATGAAAGACCATTACTTAGAGATAAAACAGCCAAAGAGCTTTTAGGGCAACTGCACGAACATTTTGCACAGCGAAAATCCTTTTATTTACAAGCTCGTATTCATTTGGAGGGATCATCGATAACCTTGGAGCAGATTATCGATGCCCTCAAGATCCTCTAAAACTTGAATCCCAGTGTTAATACCGCAGATTCCATGGTGTTTTCAGTCAAAGCTGTTAGTGCTCCCGGATAAGGTGATACGGCATTGTTAAAGGTAGAACGCACGTAGGAAGCATCGGCATAAAACTTCTTAAGTCTAAGTCCAATACCAGCAGTTAAGGATTCGCGGCTCCTATCAACACCACCAGCATTATCTAATGGGTCTTCTTGAAATGAATAGCCTCCTCGTAGGCGCAGTGCCTTAAGTCGAAACTCTGCACCAAACCGATAATTTAATACTGCCTGGTAATTGTCGATGTCCAGATTCACATCCGTGAAATCCACCTCATCGCTACTAAGTTGAGCGGAACTGTAATCAACCCATTCGACATCTGCCGAAAGGAAGCCCAGCTTATCAAGAAAAAGTGCTGCCCCGCCATTCAACCTGCCAGGAGTGCGTAAATTATAGCGCAATGGCAGAAACAATACTTCATCACTAATTGTCCCGGTTTCGAAATTTGAGGACATGAAAAGGAATGATTCATCTCTCATTTCATAGAAAGTTGGAGAGGTATAAGAAACTCCTACAGTCAGTACGTTAACAGGCCTGACGATCATTCCTAGAGTACCATTAATACCAGTCCCTTCCAATAATCTATCATCCACCAGGGTGAAATCAATCAAATCCGCATCTGTAGGTGCTTCACTGAAGACCCTTTCTTGTTCCATCCGCAAGGAGTTAACCCCGATAGCAGCACCGATGTAAAACCTATCCGCGAAATTTGCTCCGTAAGAGATGTTGGTTGTGTAGTGGCCCCCACTGCTGGTAATGGTTTCCGTCTGTAAGGTAGGAAAGTCAACAGAGGGAAAAGCAACCTGCCCAGGATCAAAGATGTCGTATATATTGCGATCGTAGAAGAAGGTAGTATCACCGGGGGAATTGGAGTCAAAGAAACGATCTATCAGTGTGGTTTGAAAGGCCAGGAATGGAAGCTCTGGCAGTAAATTGGGATCATCGTATCCGTTCATACCTTGTAAATTGGCCTCGTCGACAGCGAAATCAATAAAATCTTCCACCGTGTTGGACCCTTGATAGATTATTTGATTGTTAAAACTAGCTATTCGAGAAGTCCCGAATCCAAAGGATCCTCCTTTAAACCCTCCAGGACGTTGGTTTTTCGGGGCCATATGAAAGACCGCACCTGTATTGGCCAGAAAAAAGTTATCGGTATCGTTACCAACAGATGTTCCCAGATAACTGGAGTTATTGTTGATAAAATTGTAACCGGGGCTGATGGCAAATTCAGATGAGTTGTAGAACCCTAGACCAGCTGGGTTACCAGAAATGGCGCTGATATCCCCTCCTAGTGCAGTTTTTACCCCACCAATGGCTTGGATCCTAGCGGTCCCACTCACATCCTGTTGACTCATTATTCGGGCAATATCACTGTAGGATTGGCCCGTGACCTGGGTAAGACTCAGACAGACTACACCCAGGCTTATTAAAATAAGCGTATTTATACGTCTCATGGTTTTATGGTTAAATGTTCCCGGCCATCAGGTTATCAAGGCCGGGAACAATGATTGAATGTTATCTAACACTTCTCGCGCCGCTCGACCTACTTGGCATACTACTACTCCTATTTGGTGAGACGCTTCTACTTCGACTTGGCGCAGAGTAGTTGCTTCTACTTGGACTGGAATAGCTTCTGCTTCTACTGGGCGAGGAGTAATTACTCCTGCTTGGAGCACTGTTGCGTCGTGGCGCAGTATAATTCCTACTAGGGGCGCTACTTCGGCCATAGTTACTGCGGTTTCTGATAGCATCCGAAGACGAACTGCGGTTTGGCCTGTA
>JANQPK010000031.1 GCA_028289505.1 Cyclobacteriaceae bacterium | reverse complement strand
GAATATCCGGGAGAGTGGAATCTTTACCGTCGAAACTAACGTCAACCACAGGACCGATTACTTGGGTTATTTTGCCGAGATTTGCCATTATCTATTTTTGATTAGAATATCCGTATTAGAAGCTTGAAAATTTCCGACTGCAAAAGTAATCAATAATTACAGAATCAAAAATAGGCTTAAGCTTTATTTATCCTGCTTTGGAGGTAGTTAGAGATGCCGACCCATTCAATATAATCCTGAAAGTTGTTCCGGCATTTAGCTCAGAGGATTTGATGAATATTTTTCCCTTATGATAGTGCTCAACTATGCGTTTGACCAGGGTGAGGCCCAATCCCCAGCCCCTTTTTTTTGTAGTAAAACCAGGTTGAAAAATTTGGGTCAGCAGATTTTTTGGTATTCCTTTTCCGCTATCGGCAATATCAACAATCACTTTGCCTTCAACAGTTCGTTGGACATAAATATCAATCACGCCGGACCCACTCATGGCGTCTACCGCATTCTTACAGAGATTTTCAATTACCCAATCAAACAAGGGCTTATTGATTTCTGCTGTCACCCGCTCCCCTTCGAAGTGAAGATTAATAGCCACCTTGGACGAAATCCTGGTCTGTAGGTAATTAACGCTGTTTCTTATTACCTGAAAAATATCTTCCTCTTGCAGTACAGGAACGGATCCTATGCTAGAGAACCTATTGGTAATCAGTTCTAGTTTCTTGATATCCTTGCCCAGCTCCCGGGTAATTTCTCTGTTCTCCAAGTCAGGGTCGGACTTTAAATATTCCAGCCAGGCCATCAGTGAGGACAATGGTGTCCCCAATTGATGGGCTGTTTCCTTTGCCAGGCCCACCCATACTCTATTCTGTTCAGCGGTCCGACTGTAGCTAAAAGCCAGGTATGAGACTACGAAAAAGATGGCAATCACTGATAATTGCACATATGGGAAATATTGCAATTGGGTCAGAAGCATACTGTTCTGATAGAATATATATTCGTAATTGAACACCTCACCATCGTCGCTTTTATTCGCTATTACAATGGGGGGGTAAAGATTTCTCATCTTCTCAACCTGTTCTTTCAGAAAAATGGTAGTTTCCGCCTGGGTTAGTCCCTTTGGTATTCGGACATTCTTGTGAATCTTGGGTGCGCCATCTTTTTGGGTGACGATTACCGGTATGGTCTCATTCGCCACCACAATTTCTTCAAATAATAGCATTACATTGTTATTGAAATCACCACTTTCATTGGCAATGGTTTCTAAGGTTTTAGCGAAAAGCTCAACTTGTTCACGCTCCCGCTCTTTTAATTGATTGGCAATAATATTGGAGTAGTAAATAGAACAAGCACCAATTAGTGCGGCCAATACCAAGATGAGATAATTGAGTTTACTGCGGCTTCTAACTACCGTAATGCTTCCAGTATCTTTCAAAGGCGCCTTCATGGAAAATGTAAGTTAATAATTCTGAAAGAACCATTTGGTCAAGGTTTTATAGTTGACCTTAGAGCCATGAGTAAGTATTCCGACTCTGTAAATTCGGCCAGCAATCCAGGTGGTGATAATAAATCCTGCAATCAACAGTGAAACACTCAACGCGAGCTGCCAAAAAGGAACGCCAAAAGGTATACGGCCAAGCATGATTACTGGACTTGTCAACGGAACCATAGACATCCAGAAAGCGATTTGTCCATCAGGGTCATTTAACACGAATCCCAAAGCAATAATGGATATGATTAAGGGAATGGTAATCGGGAACATAAACTGTTGAGAATCTGCATCGCTATCCACGGCAGAGCCAACTACCGCAAATAGTGAGGCATATAGGAAATACCCACCTAGAAAGTAAATGATGAAGGTGACCATTACATAGGTGAAAGGGATGGTATCCATCATTTCCCAAATACCAGGACTACTTTGGGCAAGCTCCATACTCGAATTGTCTACGCCAGCAGACTCGCTTACGATTGTGGCAGCATCCTGTTTAAATCCCATAATTGAGACACCGGCTGAGGTCACCAAAATTGATAAGATTACCCACACTAGAAACTGGGTAAGTCCCACCGCTGCTATACCCAGTATCTTTCCCATCATCAGTTGAAATGGCTTTATTGAAGATATGATCACCTCTACTATCCGGTTGTACTTTTCTTCAATAACCCCTTTCATGACTTGTACTCCATATAAGAAAAGGAAAAAATAAATGAGTAAGGAACTGACATAGGCAGTGCCGAATGTGGCTTCTGCATTGCTTTCTTTTTCCCCGCTGCTGGTGAGGCTCAAGGTGGTTACCGAAATCTTGGTATCAATGATTTCAAGTGTTTGCTGATCGACCCCCATACGCTTCATCTTGATCAATTCGATTTCTTTTTCAAGAGTACTCTCAATTTTGTTGAGCACGCCAAAGTGGGGATTAGATTCGCTATAAAGCTGAATACCTTGAGGGTTTTGAATGTCAATATCCGGAATGTAGAGTAAGCCATCAGGACCCAGTTGATTAAGGTCGGATTTTGCGGTTTCAAGATCCAGGTCCAAGTATAGAAAATGCAAATCGTCGGTATTCTGAAACTTATTCTTGAATAAACCACTATCATCAATCACCGTGATGATTTTCTGTTCCGCCTGATCCATGGTGGCGATCCATAACAGTGCGCCAATAAGACCAGCAAAAAGCAGCGGCGTTGATAGGGTCATGATTATAAATGATCGCTTCCTGACTCTAGTCACATACTCCCTCTTCACTACCAATAGGATCTTATTCATGACTGCTCGCTTACTTTTGAGATGAAAATTTCATTCATGCTGGGAATAATCTCCGAAAATTTATGGATCTCACTCTGACCCATAATTGCCTGAAGTAATAAGTTGGGATTATGCTTATCAGGCACTCTTATAACGGTTTGGTAATGATTATTCTCCAGCGCTTGAGTCTCCAGTATTTCATAGCCATGATTCAAGGATCCGATGGGGCCAGCATGCTCAATCTCGAACTTGTTGCTACGATATTGTTGCTTGATATCTTTTTTTCGCCCATCTAGAATCTTTTCACTTTTATTAATAAGGGCAATATGATCACATAGGCTTTCCACTGACTCCATTCTGTGTGTCGAAAAAATGATGGTGGCACCATTATTTCGCAACTCCATTATCTCATCTCTAATAATATTGACGTTAATTGGATCAAACCCTGAGAAGGGTTCATCTAAGATTATCAGTTGCGGTTCGTGTAAAACGGTGGCGATAAACTGGATCTTTTGTTGCATACCCTTTGACAGGTCTTCAATATTTTTCCTGCTCCATTCTGCCATGTCCAATTTTCTTAACCAGCGATGGATTCGATCGACTGCGGTAGATCGGGTCAGTCCCTTTAACCTGGCCAAGTATAGGAGTTGCTCCCCCACACGCATTTTTTTATATAGTCCCCTTTCTTCGGGTAGGTAGCCAATGACTTGAATATGATTTCGATTAAGCTCTTCCCCATTTAGCAAGACCGTTCCTGAATCGGCTTGTAGTATTGAGGTGATGATGCGGATCAAAGTGGTTTTGCCGGCCCCGTTTGGTCCTAAAAGCCCGAATATAGATTGCTTGGGTATCTGCAAACTGACGTCAATCAAAGCCTTGTGGTTGGCATAACTCTTGCAAATATTTTTAGCTTCCAGTAAATACAACGGTCTTTCTTTTATCGGTAAATATAGAATTTTGAAAGACCAGAAAGGTTGAGGTGATTAAAAAGTTTTGAAAACGATATTACCCATGGTCACGTCAATATTGAAGGTTATGAGGTTGTCTGCATCCTGGTCATATTGACTGTTTACGAATACGTTTTCCCGGATTTTGGTAAATTCTTCAGGTATTTTAATCCTGCAAAGGGGGCTGTTCTTGATATAGATAATCATGGGGTTTATTGATTCATCCGCGTTTACTACCAAGTTGCCAGCACCCACGGTAGCGTTGACCTGACTGCGCACTTTGCTTTTCTCAGTGAAGTCAAGATAAAGTGATCCAAATCCCACATCAGCTATAATATTCTTGGCATTTGATAGACTTACATCCCTGGCTTCTAGCTCACCTAAATCCACCTTTATACAAAATGTATCCATTTCCATCTGGTTGTACTGTCCAGATACATATCCAACGTTGACATTGGCACTACCGGTATTAATGTTTAGTTTCTCTATGGCCAGACCGGACAAGTCAACAAAGGCATTTCCCATTCCGTAGTTCAGGTGAAGGTTAACCGGTTTCTTTTTGGACAGATAGATATGCCATTGATTAGGATCCTTGGCATCAGTATTGAAGACCTTGAAAGCCATTTTATTAACAGAAGATTCGTTGACTTTTCCGTTGATGAAATTGACGTTGACTTTCTGTGTTCGCTCTACCAATACCGTTTCACAGCGAGGGCTGGGGACATCCGACTCGGCACGACCATAGATATTAACCGGGTTTACATTAGGTGTAGGCCTTATGTAACAAGTGCCTGAACCGCCTGACAAGGTCAGGTCTATCCGATCAAAGGAACTGTCATTCTCAACTGTGAAATGTTTTTGTATTTGTCCATAGGATCCTGGTCCGATAAGAGCCACCAATCCCAACAATAATAACCTCCACATGTTAAATCCATACGGAAAGAGGCTTTTAGAGTTGCAACAAATATTATAAAATATGCACCAAATCTTACGTTTGGTGCATTGAATTAGAGAAATCCGGGAATTTTTAGAAGTATTCTTTCATCCTTTCGAAGAAGCTCTTATCGTGTTTATCGGGGTTGGGTTTAAAGTTTGTAGAGTCCCGTAGGCCCTCTAATACCTTGCGCTCTTCGGCGCTGAGCTTCTTCGGAGTCCACACGTTTACATGTATCAACTGGTCTCCTTTTCCGTATCCATTGAGGTCCTTAATTCCCTTGCCACGAAGTCTCAATATTCTACCGCTTTGGGTACCGGGCTCCAACTTTATTTTGACTCGACCGTCGATAGTAGGTACTTCCAGCGAAGTACCCAGTGCTGCATCAATGAAGTTTACATAAAGGTCATAAATCACATTGTTCCCATCTCGATTCAAAAGATCATCTTCTTTCTCCTCAATCAAGATTAGTAAATCTCCAGCAACTCCTCCCATAGGTGCCTCATTTCCTTTTCCGGACATGCTTAACTGCATACCTTGTGCCACACCAGCAGGGATTTTTATTTCAATTATTTCTTCATTGGGCTCAAGTCCTGAGCTGTCGACCCCAGGTGGTCTGTGGTCCAGTATTTGCCCAGAACCCTGACAGGTAGGACAAGTATTGGTACTCATCATCTGACCCAGCATGGTATTGACAACTTTTCTTACCTGTCCTGAGCCACCACAGGTGGAACAGGTTTTGAAGGTTACCCCCTTTGCTGCTTTTAACCTGTTGACCTTTATTTTCTTAGTAACCCCATTTGCCACTTCCTCCAGGGTTAGTTTTAACTTAATACGAAGATTGGATCCCTTACGTACTCGTGATCTGCCCCCTCCAAAAAAACTATCAAAAGGGCTGCCTCCACCAAAAATATCTCCAAACTGGCTGAATATATCCTCCATGGACATACCTCCCCCGCTGAAGCCACCACCGTTCATACCGTCATGACCAAACCGGTCGTATCTTTGCTTTTTTTCCGGGTCTCTTAGGATCTCATATGCTTCAGCAGCTTCCTTGAACTTTTCCTCCGCACTTGGATCGTCAGGATTTTTATCGGGGTGGTATTTGATGGCAACCTTTCGATAGGCTTTCTTAATCTCCTCTGCAGTGGCCGACTTATCAACACCTAATATTTCGTAATAATCTCTTTTCGCCATCTTTTAAGTTCCAATTACCACTTTCGCATATCTCAGGACTTTATCATTTAGGTAGTAACCTTTTTCTACCACATGTACAATTCGGTTTTTCAGTTTCTTTTTGGGGGCCGGCATTTGCGATATCGCTTCATGAACTTCGGCATCGAACTGCTCACCTTCTAGATCCTCCATGGGTTTTAGACCCTTATTCTTAAGCTCTTTCAATAGCTTTTGATATATCAGACTAACTCCCTCTTTTTCAGAACCTGGTTTGGACTGCGCTGATGCTTCAAAAGCCCTTTCAAAATCGTCGAGCACCGGCAGCAATGCAGTGATCAGATCTGCGTTGGCAGTACCAATCAGGTCTAATCGCTCTTTGGCAGTTCTTCTCCTGAAGTTTTCAAAT